>NZ_CAXUNQ010000048.1:0-36611 GCF_964252615.1 uncultured Bradyrhizobium sp. | reverse complement strand
CGCCGCGTCCGACGCCCCCGCCGGCTCCTCCGGTCGCCGCACCAAGGCCACCTTCGCCGCCTGCTGCGGCTCCGCCGACGCGTCCAACGCCGCCACCGGCACCTCCGGTGGCGACGCGCCCGACGACGCCATCACCGCCGCCTGCTGCCGCGCCTGCGCCATCTCCGGCGACGCCGCAGGAGCGTAATGCTCCGCCAGCTCCGAGTGCCGCACCCGCGGCTTCCCCGTCGGCTGCGCCTCCAGCAGCAGCGCCCGCGCCCTCCGCGCAACCGCAGCAGAAGGGCGCTCCCGGTGCAAACCGGCCGGGACGTCCCGGTGAGCCACCTCCATCCGCACCTGGCGCAACGCCGCCATCATCAGCGCCTCAGCAAGGTTCACCATCAGCGCCTCAGCAAGGGTCACCGCCGGCGCCGCCTCCCGGCACCGCGGTTCCAGGGGGACCGCAATCCCGTCCTGCGGCTCCACCGAACAATGCCGCACCGCCGGCGCCAGGCAGCGCCGCACCGGGCACCCCGGCTCCCGCTGCGGCTCCGCAGCAAGGACAACCCGGCGGGCAAACCGGACAGCCTGGCGGCCCTCCCTTTGCGCGTCGTGCCCCACCGACCGTCACCGCGCCGATTCCGCCCGCGCCGCCGCCGGCTCAGGCACTGGCGCCGATCGCTCCCGGCACCGCATTGTCCGGACCCCGCCGCATCGAGGATTTCCGCGGCGAGCGGCGCGAAACCGAACAGGGCGGCCGCAGGGTATTTACCGAACCCGGCCGCGTGATCGTGGTCGATCCGGGCGGGCAGTCGTTCATCCGCCACAACGAAGTCGATCGCTTCCGCTACGGCGCGCGCGACATCCGTACCCAGCAGGTCGGAAACGATACACGAACCGTCGTTGTCCGGCCCGACGGGTCGGAAATCATCACCGTCAATGATCGCGATGGCCGGCTGCTGCGCCGGATACGCCGCGATCAGCAGGGCCGCGAAATCATCATCATCGACAACTCTCATCGCGATCCCGGCGCGGTCGGCGGCTTCTATGTCGATCTGCCGCCGCCGGTGATCCGCATGCCGCGCGACCGCTACATCGTTGAAGCTGAAACCGCATCGCCCGATCTGATTTACGAAACGATGACGGCCCCTCCGGTGGAGCGCGTGGACAGGCGTTATACGCTCGACGAAATCCGCTACAGCCCATCGGTCCGCCAGTTGATGCCGAGTATCGACCTCGACACCATCAACTTCGAAACCGGATCGTGGGAGATTCCGCCGGATCAGGCGGCCAAGCTGCAGGCAATCGCGGACGGCCTGAACCGGGCGATCTCGCAGAATCCGCGCGCGGTATTCCTGATCGAAGGCCATACCGACGCGGTAGGATCGGACATCGACAATCTATCGCTGTCGGATCGGCGCGCTGAGTCGGCGGCCGAACTGCTGACGCAGCAATTCCAGGTACCGGCGGAAAACCTGACCTCGCAAGGATATGGCGAGCAATATCTCAAGATCGACACGCAGGGGCCCGAGCGGCAGAACCGTCGCGTCACCATCCGCAACATCACTCCGCTGTTGAATGGCGGACAGGCATCGCTGCCGCCGCCACCGCCCGGCACCGCGCCGCCGCGGAGATAACCGACATCGACGTGACAAGCATGGCCGGGATCAGATCCCGGCCATTTATTTTTTGCCGTTCCAAGCGGCCCTCGGCGGTTGACAGTTTTCTTTTAACAACTGATAGTTCCGATTTTCCGGAACTTTGCCTGCGCAGTGCGACTGCGCCGTACCGACCAAAACACAATCAATGCATGCTGGTGACCGGCGCTATTTGTAGCGATCGATGATCGGCGGATTTCAGCTCGATACTGCCATAGGCCCACGACAGGGAGTAAATCATGACTCGAAAAATTTTAGCCATGTTTGTTGCAGGAATGGCGTTCGCGGGCAACGTCCATGCGCAGGTCATCAAGCCGGAGCCCGATCCCGCACTGAACAATCCGGATAAGCTTTCCTGGGAGCTGTTCGTTCAGGTGACCAAACCAGCGGCGACGACCGGAAATAACAACGTGCTGTTCGAAACCTGGGCCTCGGACGAGGATACGTTTCAACAAAACCCGCTGTTTCCCGGCAGCACCTCGCCTCCGGTCTGCGCGACCGGTCCGGCCGTTGAAGCCGCCGCCCCTCCGCCCGGAGGTCCCGGCGTGCAGCTGGCCGGAGCAAGCCCGAAGATCCTCAAAGTGCCGGCTCTGCAGAGGCTGGCTCCGCCAAGGCCTGGAGGTCAATTAGAAGCGACCGTGGGCGGAAGCGAGGAAGTCCGCCGCAACCAGGCAACATTCAACTTCATCTATTGCAACAAGCTTTACAGGCAAGCCGGCCTCAAGGCCGCCTTTGCAGCCGGCAAGCCGATTTCGTTTCCGACCGACTCGATCGAGGTGAAAGCGAACTGGGTACCGGCTTCGAGCGTCGAGCAACTGCTGTATCACGTCAATACGGCATCCGACGGCAAGCAATATGCCTTGGTCTCGATGCATATCATCTCGAAGCTGGTGCCGAACTGGACCTGGGCCACCTTCGAGCACAGGAACAACGCGGGACGCTGCGATTTCATCGGTTGCCGTGACGATTTCGGTGCCAAGATGCCGCTGGTGAAGGCGCACGGCACGACCGGACAGCAATATCCGGCGTGCGAAAAGACCGATGCGCTGAAGGCCATGTTCAATGCCGCAGGTCTGCCGGCGCTGTGGCAGAACTATTGCCTCAAGGGAAGCCAGGTCGATTTTACCACGGCAACCGGCGTGCCGACGCTGCTTGGCAATTCGGTCACGGAAAACGGTTTCGTCAATACGTCGTCCTGCATGAGTTGCCATTCCCGCGCTTCGGTGCTGGCCTCGGGCGAGGATGCGCAAGGCGCCGGCTTTATTGACCCGCCGGTCGCCGCTTTGTGTCCAAGCGGACCGAATGCCTCGTGCAGCCCGAATGGTACGCCGAACCCGACCTGGTTCTGGAACAATCCAGGTCAGCCCAATCAGACCATGAAGGCAATGCAGACGGACTTCATCTGGGCCATTCCGCTTGCTGCTGTTCCGTAGCCGTCTGAATGACAAGATTGGTAAGGCGGGCAAGTCTCTCGCCTGCCCGCCTTTGCGAATTGCGGCGCAATTCAGCTCTTGTCGCTATCGAGTTTGGGGATGCGTGAGCTCTCCGCGGCCGACAGCAGGCCCGTCTTGCCGTAAAGATCGAGCTTGGCGCGCGTATCGGCGATGTCGAGGTTCCGCATGGTCAGCTGGCCGATACGGTCCGCCGGCGTGAACGCCGCATCCTCAACCTTCTCCATGCTCAACCGCTCTGGCTGATAGGTTAAATTGGGACTCTCGGTGTTCAGAATCGAGTAATCATTGCCGCGGCGCAGTTCGAACGTCACCTCGCCGGTGACGGCGCGAGCTACCCAACGCTGCGCAGTCTCGCGCAGCATGAGGGCCTGCGAATCGAACCAGCGGCCCTGGTAGAGCAATCGGCCAAGCCGCATGCCGCTGACCCGGTATTGCTCGATGGTGTCTTCGTTGTGGATGCCGGTAACGAGTCGTTCATAGGCGATGTGCAGCAGCGCCATGCCAGGCGCTTCGTAGATCCCGCGACTTTTCGCCTCGATGATCCGGTTCTCGATCTGGTCGCTCATCCCAAGGCCATGCCGGCCGCCGAGGGCGTTGGCCTCGAGGAACAGCGCGACGGAATCAGTGAAAGTCTGGCCGTTCAGCGCGACCGGCTGACCATCCACAAACCGCACGGCGACCTTTTCGGCCTTCACCACACAGTCGTCGCGCCAAAACGGCACACCCATGATGGGATTGACGATCTTGATGCCGCTGTCGAGGTGCTCGAGGTCCTTGGCCTCATGCGTGGCGCCGAGGATATTGCTGTCGGTCGAATAGGCCTTTTCGGCGCTCATCTTGTAGGCAAATCCGTTCGCCGTCATGAACGCCGACATTTCCGCCCGGCCGCCCAGTTCGTCGATGAACTGCTGGTCGAGCCAAGGCTTGTAGATCCGCAACCCCGGATTGGTCAGCAGTCCGTAGCGGTAGAACCGCTCGATATCGTTGCCCTTATAGGTGGAGCCATCGCCCCAGACGTTGACGCCATCCTCCTTCATTGCCGATACCAGCATCGTGCCGGTCACGGCGCGGCCAAGGGGCGTGGTGTTGAAGTACGCAATGCCGCCGGTAGAGACATGGAAGGCGCCCGATTGGATGGCGGCAATGCCTTCGTGAACCAATTGCGTACGGCAATCCACCAGGCGGGCTTTCTCGGCGCCGAACTCCAGCGCCTTGCGCGGAATCTCGTCGTAGTCGGCCTCGTCGGGTTGACCGAGGTTTGCGGTATAGGCAAAGACGCGGGCGCCTTTTTGCTTCATCCACAGCAGCGCCGCGCTGGTGTCGAGCCCACCCGAGAAAGCGATGCCGACGTTTTCTCCTTTAGGCAGGCTTTTTAAGATCGTACTCATGGAGCTTCCAATCGGCTGATTTCGTTGCGGCGTAAGTGCGCGAATATCAAACTTCGTGCCGACGGGCACGCGTTTAATGGCCGGCAAGGCGGCGAATGTCGCTTATGCCGATGGTGCTGGGCCTGTTTCGTGCCCCAGCCAGCGCTGCACGAGGCGGTAGCCGGGCCAGGCAAACCGCGTCAACGAGGCGTCGATGCGCGCATCGGTCGTGCGCGTCGATGGCCAGCGGTAGATGTATCCGTGCATCAGCCAGATCACTAAAAATGTTACCAGCCCGGCAGCTGCCACATCGGTGAAGAAATGCCCGCCAAAGGCCATGCGGAGTACGCTGGTCGTTACGCCGAACAATGTCGCTCCGACATAGGCAAGCGGCCGCCACGCGGGCGGCATCAGGGCCGCCGGTGCATAGGTCCAGAAAGCCGTGGCGCCTTCACCGGAAAAGAACGAGCAGTTGCGGGCGCACGTGCCGCGCGGATCCCACCACGGCACGAACTGCTGGTCGCCATTGAACTGAGTCACCACCACGGGCCGCGGCCGTCCCCAATGGCTCTTGAAGGTGAGATTGGTGAGAATGCCCGCCGACAAAATCAGCGTGACCAGCAGAAACGCCGTCGCTCGCCCCGAAACCAGCAGCGGCTTGTCTGGCCGCACCAGCTTAACCACCAGCGCGATGATGAACGGCAGCGCGATGCCCCACGCGATCCACATCGCGCCATCGCGCGCGACCGCTGCAAGCATGTTGAGCTTCATCGGAAAGGATTTCGCCGCGGCGTCGTAAAATACCGCGGCGAGCTTCAGATCGAGCTCGGGGAAAATTCCGAACAGCAATCCGATTGTAAGGGTCAGTCCAAGCGCGATGAAGAGTCCGGTCCGGTTCATGGCGCGGGGTTTAGCCGAGGGTGACGGTGAAGAAAACCCCCGTCATTGCGAGCGCAGCGAAGCAATCCAGGAAGCCACAAGCAAGACGGGATCGCTTCGTCGCTACGCTCCCGCAATGACGGCGGTACACTTAAGACGGCGGCGAGCCCGACGGCAAGGGCGGAGGCGGCGCGAGCATGCGCCTCGGCGCGCGCCACGACCCGGCATTGCGGCCCGCGATCATCCAGTAGATCAGGCCGCCGACAATGCCCGCGCCGGTCATGACCTCGAGATGACGCCGCACGATGCCGTCGAACCGCAACGTCGCGGGATCGAACGGGATCAGGCCGAGATAGCACGCCACCCCCACCACGCCGCCGCCGATTGCATAGGCGAGCACGCTTCTGACATAAAATGCCTCGGTGATAACAACCACGATCATCGCAGGCAGCAGCGCGAAGCCGCTGACAAAGATGAAGCCGAACCCCAGAACGATATTGATCGCGCTGGGATCGATCGGACCCGACGCCACGTCGCTGAATTCGGGAAACAGCACCGCGCCGACAACGATCATGCCCGCCACAAGAGACGCAGCAAGGAACGCGAACAGGATGACAAAGAGACGGCCGATCAGGGACATGGAGCAAGCCCATTATCAAATGGCAGCGCCACCAATCTCTCGATCGTCATGCCCGGGCCTGTTACGGGGCATCGGCGTCTTGCTTCGTGGAAATTTGGTAAAAACGTGGATGGCCGTAACAAGTCCGGCCGTGACGAACTTAGGCGCGGCGTCATCATCAATCCGTCATCGCCATGGCGCGCAGTGCCTGGCGCTCGCGCGCGGATAGCTTTTCGGTTTCGGATTTGAGCTGTCCGCAGGCGGCGAGGATGTCGCGGCCGCGCGGGGTGCGTACCGGCGAGGAATAGCCGGCGTTGAAGACATACTCCGAAAATTTTTCGATCTGGCCCCAGTCCGAACACTCGTAAACCGTCCCCGGCCACGGGTTGAACGGGATCAGATTGATCTTGGCGGGAATGCCCTTCAGCAGTTTCACCAGCAGTTTTGCATCGTCGAGCGAATCATTGACGCCCTTCAGCATCACATATTCAAACGTGATGCGCTTGGCGTTCGACGAACCGGGATAATCGCGGCAGGCCTGCAGCAATTCGGCGATCGGGTATTTGCGGTTCAGCGGCACCAGTTCGTCGCGCAACTCGTCGCGCACGGCGTGCAGCGAGATCGCCAGCATGACGCCGATCTCGGCACCGGTGCGAACGATGTTGGGCACCACGCCCGAGGTCGACAGCGTGATGCGGCGGCGGGAAATGCCGATGCCGTCGCCGTCGGAAGCGATCAGCAGCGCATCGCGTACCGCGTCGAAATTATACAATGGTTCGCCCATCCCCATCATCACCACGTTGGTGACGAGGCGGCTGCCGGTCAGCGTCTCGCGATCGGCCCAGTCGCTCAAGCGGTCGCGCGCGACCATGACCTGACCGACGATTTCCCCGGCGGTGAGATTGCGCACCAGTCGCTGCGTGCCGGTGTGGCAGAACGAGCAGTTCAGCGTGCAGCCGACCTGGCTGGAGACGCACAGCGTGCCGCGGTCGGTTTCGGGAATATAGACGCACTCGACTTCATGCGCCCTCTCGACGCTGTCGCCGCTCGGCAAACGTAACAGCCATTTTCGCGTGCCGTCGTTGGAGATCTGCTCGGCAACCACGTCGGGCCGCGCCACCGTGAAATGCCGGTCAAGTTCGGCGCGCATGTCTTTGGAGATGCTCGACATCGCGTCGAAACTTTGCGCTCCCCGCACATAGATCCAGTGCCACAGCTGCTGAATTCGCATCTTGTGCTGCGCCGGGGCGACGCCGATGGCACCGAGCTGCTCGGCCAGTTCCGCGCGCGACAGCCCGACCAGCGACGGCTTCGCCGGCGGCACATAGGTTTCAAGCGCGGTTTTTTCCAGCGGAGCCAAGGCGGTCATTCGGTACTCATATCCAGCGACGTCATTCCGAGGCGCGCAAAGCGCGAGCCCGGAATCCATAACCACCATCGTGAGTATGGATTCCGGGCCTGCGTCGCAAGTGCGGCGCATCCCGGAATGACGAATTCGAAAGCCTTACCGCCTGCAATCCTGCGCCAGCCGGTCGAGCGCCTGGGCGAGGCCTTTCAGCGAAAACGTATCCGTCGTTTCGGTGCCTTTTGCCGACACGCCCTTGACCGTCACGTCGGCGGCCTTGCGCATGGCTTCCACCATGCGCTCTTCCTCGGCAGCATTCTTGATCCAGAGACCGTCGCCCTGGGTATACATCGCATAGCTCGCGCCGCCGACTTCGAGCGTCGATTCCGAGCCGGGCTTCAGCGCGTAACCGATCATGATCGAGACTTCGTTGTTGACCTTTTCCGCCGGCCGGGTGGAGACGAAAGCGTAAGCCGGATCGCGCGGACGATTGGGCGGATTGGTCTTCGACGACGACGGCTTGGCCAGCGCGAAACAGACTTTTTTGCCGTTCGGGGTCGCCGTGTAGGCCCCCCAGGTGCCGAACTGGCCGATCAATGTCGGTTCGGCGCTGCCCGCAACCGCGGCGGCTGGTTTGGCGTCAGGCTTCGCGTCGGGTTTAACGGCAGCGGCGGGCTTGGGCGGGACCGGCTTGCCCTTTGACACAGCGCTCTGCGCCAGCACCGGAGAAACCCCGTACACCAGCGCACCCGCCGTCAAAATAGTCAGCATTCCCCGCACGGACATGCCTAAGTCGATCCCCCATCATTGTGACTGCAAGATGGCCCGGCATGGCGACGCATGCAACCAGCTCCCCCGTCATGGCCGGGCTTGTTGTCCCGGCCATCCACGTCTTTTTCTGTGGCACCGTTAAGACGCGGATGCCCGGCACAAGGCCGGCATGGCGTCTCAGGTTTTCGGCCGCGCGGCCCGCTGTTTCTCCCATTGCGCATCGCTCCACTGCAGCAGATCTTCGGCGCCGGAACCGCGTAAGTGCGATCCGCCGTCCTGCACCACCATCTCCCCATTGATGTAGCCGGCCTGATCCGAGATCAGGAAGCTGGCGAGATCGGCAAGCTCGCCGTACGCCCCGACGCGGCCGAGCGGATTTTTGACCGCCCAGCCTTCGCGGCCCTCAGGGCGAAGCTGTCCCGACGCCCCGGGGGTCGGAAACGCCCCGGGAGCGATCGCCACGGTACGGATGCCCTTCGGTCCCCATTCCACAGCGAGGCTTCTGGTCATCGCCAGCATGGCGGATTTCGCCATCGCCGAAGGCACCGTGAAGGCCCGCCCGGTGATGGTCGATGTCGACAGGATGCTCAACACCACGCCCCTGTGCCGGCCCGCGATCCAGCGCCTGCCGGCGGCGAGCGTGCAGTACATCGCCCCATGCAGTGAGGGTGCGAGGATCGCGTCCGCGGCGCGGAATGACAGATGTTCGGTCTGGGCGATGAAGGTGGCGGCGGCGTTGTTGACCACCACGTCCAGCGGCGCCTCGCGCCAGACCCCGTCCATCATCGCTTCGACCGCCGCGCCATCGCGGATATCGCATCTGATCGCGCTGACCTTGCCGCCGAGATCGCCGCATAACTGTGCGGCGGTCGCCTCCAGTAATTCCAGCCTGCGGCCGCAGATGATCAGTTCGGCGCCAAGCTCGACAAAGCGCCGGCCCATCGCAGCGCCGAGCCCGGAGCCGCCGCCAGTCACAAGAATGCGTTTTCCCGCAAGCAGATTCGCTTCAAACATGTTCGCTCTTTCTGTTCCGCTCGTCATACGCGGGTCAAGCCCGCGTATGACGAGATGTGTGAATCCAGGAGAGTCAAGCCCCGGCCGTGACGCGGGTGCGAATGGCGCCTCGCACCACCATCAGCATTGTAGCCCGGCTTCAAATCCGGCATGAAGCACCAACCCTGTTTCCCTAAAGCCAGGTGTGTCCATGAAAGCCATCCTCTGCTCGCAATATTGCGGCCCCGACGACCTGGTGCTGGCCGATGTTCCAGATCCGGTGGCCGAGTCCGGCCATGCCGTGGTCGCCATCAAGTCGGCGGCGCTGAATTTCTTCGACCTCCTGATGATCCAGGGCAAATATCAGATCAAGCCGCCGTTCCCGTTCTCACCGGCGGCGGAAGTCGCCGGCGTGATCGAGAGCGTCGGCGCTGGGGTCGCCGATCTCAAAGTCGGTGATCGCGTAGTGGCTTCCTGCGGACATAACGGCGCGCGCGAAAAGATCGCGCTGCCGGCAAATTCCATTGTGAAGATTCCCGACAATCTCGATTTCGATCGCGCCGCAGGAATCATCATCATCTACGGCACCGCACTTCACGCACTGGAAGATCGCGCCAAGCCAGAACCCGGCGAGACCCTGGCGGTGCTCGGCGCGGCCGGCGGCACCGGGTTGGCCGCCTGCGAACTCGGCAAGCTGATGGGCCTGAAAGTGATCGCCTGCGCCTCGTCAGATGAGAAAATCAAATTCGCCAAAGCGCACGGCGCTGAACTCGGGCTGAACTACGCCACGGACGATCTCAAGGAAGGCCTGCGAAAGCTCACCGGCGGCAAGGGCGCCGATATTATTTTCGACCCGGTCGGCGGCAGCTATGCCGAGGCCGCGCTGCGTTCGATCGCGTGGGGGGGCCGTTTTCTCGTGATCGGCTTTGCCGCCGGCGACATTCCCAAAATGCCGCTCAATCTGGCGCTGTTGAAGGGCTGCGATATCCGGGGCGTATTCTGGGGCGCGTGGGCCCGGCTCAACCCCGAGAAGAATCGCGCCAATCTGGAAAAACTGGTGAAGTGGACCGCGGAGGGCAAAATATCATCCCATGTCGACCGCAGCTTCCCGCTGGCGCAAACCGCCGACGCGCTCAAGGTTCTGGCGGGCCGCAAGGCGATGGGCAAGGTGATTTTGCATCCGTAAGGCTGTGCATCGTCGTGCCCGCCTCCGCGGGGACGACGTTAGTTCTGTGAAGCTTCCGTCTCTACGCCCCGCTTCAGCGTCGCGCGCGCAGCCGCGCGGTGCTCCGGCGTGATGTGGGTTGTGACCATCCGGATCGCGGTGGCAAGCACGGCGGCATCGTCGGTGAATCCAAGTATCGGCAGCATGTCCGGAACGAAATCGAACGGCAGGATAAAATAGGCGATAGCGCCCAGCAATGCCACCTGCACATGGCGCGGCGTCTGCCCATCGAAGGCGCAATAATACGCCGCGAGCAGATCCTCGGCAAACGGCAACTGCGTTACCACCCGCTTTAGTTTGGTCCAGAAACGCCGGCGTATGCTGTCGCGATCTTGGTCCGGCAGTCCGGCCGGTTCGACATCCGCGGTTTGTTCGGGAGCCATCGCTAGATTCCGCAACTGAAGCGCGACCGCCGCGCTGGTAGACCTGATTTGGGGATACCGCTTCGTTCCCGCAAGCGGGCGCTGCATGACATGTCAGCCAAAGCTGAGTTGCTTTGCGATCGCATTCATCGCCTGCGCCAATTCGATATCGCGCGAGGTGACGCCGCCGGCGTCGTGGGTCGACAGCACGACGTCCACCGTCTTGTATACGTTGCGCCATTCCGGATGGTGATCGTTCTTCTCGGCCACCAGCGCCGCGCGCGTCATGAACCCGAAGGCCTCGTTGAAATCCCTGAAGATGAAGGTCCGCTCGATCGCCTCGCGATTCTCCACGACAGACCAGCCCGACAGGTCTTTCAACGCCGTTTTACGGGCCTCCGCAGACAATTTCTGCACCATGATCGCCTCCGTTGACACCAGTCTAACACCGGCCGATCCGGTTTGGTCCATGATGTCGCACCCCCTCGTCACGCCATAATAACGGGCGAAATGCGGTCCAGAAACCTGCTTCGGTAACCATGACGCAGATGTCATGCCTGGCTGGCAGGAATTTTGCTACATTTCCGATCTAACCGGTAGCGATGGCAGTGAGCCTGAAAAGATTGTTTTCCCGATCGATTGCTGCCGATCCTGACGCCGTCGGGCCACTCGCGCCGCTATCGCCGCGTTCGACGAAGCGGAAGATGATGCTGGTCACGCTGGCAAGCACGCTTGCGCTGGTGGGCGCGGTCAGCGGCGCGTACTACTTCGCCATGCGTCCGGTAACGCTGCGAATCGCGGTAGGCCCGCAGAACAGCGACGATCTCAAGGTGGTCCAGACGCTGACGCAGTCCTTTGCGCACAGCCAGGTCCGGCTGCGGCCGTTGCAGACCGACGGCGCCACCGCCAGTGCGGCGGCGCTTGCCGACGGCAAGGCCGATCTCGCGATCATCCGCGGCGATCTCGACGTGCCGAAAATTGCGCAGGCGGTGGCGACGCTGCGCAAGAACGTCGCGGTGCTATGGGTACCGCCGTCGGTGAAGGGGCAGAAGGCGGGCCCGAAGATCACCAAGATCCAGCAACTCGCCGGCCGTCGCATCGGCGTCGTCGGCAGGACCCCCGCCAACGTCAACCTGCTGAAAGTGATCCTGACCCAATACGGCGTGGATACGAGCAAGCTCGACATCATCCAGTTCCCCGCCAATGAGGCCGCCGAAGCGATCCGCAACCAGAAAGCCGACGCGTATCTTGCGGCCGGACCGGTCAACAGCAAGATCACGTCGGATGCGATCAACGCGTCGATTCGTGAGGGCGCGTCGCCTAAATTCCTCGCGATCGACGCCGCCGCTGCGATCTCGCAGAACTTTCCGGCCTATGAGGCGTCGGAAATTCCTGCCGGGACGTTCGGCGGGTCGCCCGCCCGGCCCGATGACGAAGTGAAAACGATCAGCTTCTCGCATCACATCGTGGCCCGCAAGGGCCTGTCGGAAGCCACCGTCGCCGCCTTCACCCGGCAGTTGTTCGCGGTACGTCAGACGCTGCTGTCGGAATTCCCTCTGGCTGCGAAAATCGAAACCCCGGACACCGACAAGGATGCCGCGATCCCAGTGCATCCGGGGGCCGCCGCCTATGTCGATGGTGAGGAAAAAACCTTCCTCGACCGCTACAGCGATTACATCTGGTTCAGTCTGATGGGGCTATCCTTGTTGGGCTCGGTCGGCGCATGGTTCGCGAGCTATTTGAAGAAAGACGAGCGCGGCAACAATTCCACGTTGCGCGAACGGCTGCTGGACATGCTGACGGCGGCGCGTCACAGCGATTCGATCGATGAGCTCGACGGGATGCAGTCCGAGGCCGATACCATTCTGCGCGACACGCTGCAGTGCTTCGAGCATGGCGCGATCGACAACGGGTCGCTGACCGCCTTCAATATCGCGCTGGAACAGTTCCATAACGCGGTCGCCGACCGCAAAACTCTGCTGGCGAGCATGCCGCAAAATCTGCACCGGGCGGGCGTCCAGCTCCGTGCGACCGGTGCCTCGTAGGCGTAGACTCAGGGCGGGCAAACGACCGGACGCTTTATCCTTGACGCCACGATATGCGGAGTCGTTCGTGAAAATCATAGATCTCAGTCGTGAACTCTATCACCGTACCCCGAGCTACCCTGGCCATCCTCCCATTATCCATGGCGTCTGGAAGACCCACGAGGACAGCTTCGCCGAATCCGGCAACGTGCACGGACTTTCGTCAATGTTCATCTCGATGCCGGACCACGCCGGCACCCACATCGACGCGCCGCGGCACTTCAACAAGACTGGCCAGCCGATCAACGAATATCCGCTGGAGAACTGCATCGTCCCGGGCATCTGCCTGGATCTGCGCCACATCGCGCCGCGCGCCGAGATCGCGCCTTCCGACCTCGAAGCGGCGGTGCGGAAAGCAGGCCTGCCGGTGCCGAACGGCGGAACCGTTCTGCTTTGCACCGGCCATCACGAACGCACCTTTCCGCGCAAGGAATACGCGACCGACAATTGCGGCCTGAATGTCGCCGCCACCGAATGGCTGGCGCGGCAAGGCGTCGTGCATTTCGGCATCGATTCGATGCGGCCCGGCCCCGAGGGCAAGGTAAACGCGCTGGTTCACAAGGCGTGCGGCGAACTCGACATCACCCACATCGAGAGCCTGTGTAATCTGGAAGCGCTGCTAGGCCAGGGCCCGTTCACCTTCATCGGCCTGCCGATGAAGTGGCGCGAAGGCACCGGTTCGCCGATCCGCGCCGTCGCCGTGTTCGATCTGGGCTCAAAGCCGGTCGAATAACGATAAGTGGCAGGAGCATCCGCGTAATTCGCTTCAACAATCCATTGTTTTTTGCTGATTTATCACTATATTGCACCGCAACGCGCAAGGCTTGCCCGGTCCTTTTGGCCGGGCTTCCTTTTTGGGTGCCCTGCGCCCTGAATTCCAGGTTTTTGAGCGTGATCCGGAAAAGTGGGTCCCGGTTTTCCGGCGAGATCGCGCTCCAGCCATTGGTCTGATTTAGAAGAAGAGCCATGAATCTCCGCAACATCGCCATCATCGCCCACGTCGACCATGGCAAGACCACGCTGGTCGATCGCCTGTTGCAGCAGTCGGGCGTTTACCGCGACAATCAGCGCCAGGTCGAGCGCGCAATGGATTCCAACGATCTCGAGCGTGAGCGCGGCATCACCATCCTGGCCAAGGCCGCTTCGGTGGAATGGAAGGGAACCCGGATCAACATCGTCGATACGCCGGGGCACGCCGATTTTGGCGGCGAGGTCGAGCGCATCCTCAACATGGTGGACGGCGCGCTGGTGCTGGTCGACGCCGCCGAGGGCCCGCTGCCGCAGACCAAATTCGTGGTGTCGAAGGCGTTGCGCATGGGGCTGAAGCCCATCGTCGTCATCAACAAGGTCGACCGCTCCGATGCCCGTCCCGTCGAAGTCATCAACGAAGTGTTCGACCTGTTCGCCGCCCTCGACGCCACCGACGAGCAGCTCGATTTCCCAATTCTCTACGGGTCGGCCAAGCAGGGCTGGATGGCGACCTCCCTCGAGGGCTCGCACGACGACGGCATGAAACCGCTGTTCGACCTGGTGCTCAGCCATGTCAAGCCGCCGGTGGTCGAAGAAGGCCCGTTCCGCCTGCTCGGCACCATCCTGGAAGCCAACAACTATCTCGGCCGCATCATCACCGGCCGCATCTCATCGGGCTCGGTCAAGCCGAACCAGAGCGTCAAGGTGCTCGATCACGACGGCAAGCTGATCGAAACCGGCCGCATCACCAAGGTACTGGCATTCCGCGGCATCGAACGCACCGCCGTGGATGAGGCGGAAGCCGGCGATATCGTAGCGCTGGCCGGACTGCCGAACGCCACCGTCGCCCACACCATCTGCGACCCGTCGGTGGAAAAGCCGATTGCCGCGCAACCAATCGATCCGCCGACGCTGTCGATGACGTTTCGCGTCAACGATTCGCCGCTGGCCGGCACCGAAGGCAGCAAGGTCACCGGCCGCATGATCCGCGACCGCCTGCTGCGCGAGGCCGAAGGCAATGTGGCGTTGCGCGTGCGCGAATCCGACGACAAGGACGCGATGGAAGTGGCCGGGCGCGGCGAGTTGCAGCTCGGCATCCTGATCGAGACCATGCGCCGCGAAGGGTTTGAGCTGTCGGTGTCGCGTCCGCGGGTCGTGCTCAAGCAGGACGATGCGACGGGCGAATGGCAGGAGCCGGTCGAAGAGGTCGTGATCGACGTCGACGAGGAGCACTCCGGCGTCGTCGTGCAGAAGATGAGCGAGCGCAAGGCCGAGATGATGGAGATGCGCCCCTCCGGCGGCCATCGGCTGCGCCTCGTATTTCACGCGCCGACTCGCGGCCTGATCGGCTATCAGGGCGAACTGCTGACCGACACCCGCGGCACCGCCATCATGAACCGGCTGTTCCATGGCTACGCGCCCTATAAGGGCGACATCCAGGGCCGTCGCAACGGCGTGCTGATCTCCAACGACCAGGGCGAGGCGGTGGCCTATGCCATGTTCAAGCTGGAAGACCGCGGTCCAATGATGATCGAGCCGGGCTGGAAGGTCTATCGCGGCATGATCGTCGGCGAGCACACCCGCGACAATGATCTCGAGATCAACATTCTCAAGGGCAAGCAGCTTACCAACATCCGTACCACCTCGAAAGACGAGGCGGTACGCCTGACGCCGCCGATCAGGATGACGCTGGAAAAGGCGCTGGCCTATATCGAGGAAGACGAACTGGTCGAGGTGACGCCGAAATCGATCCGGCTGCGCAAGAAATTTCTCGACGCCAACGAGCGCAAGCGCGCCGAGAAGAGCAAGCAGGAAGTGGCGTGACCCCTGTTTGAGCATGTCGGTACGACTAAAATCGTCATGGCCGGGCTTGTCCCGGCCATCTACGTCTTGGAAAACTCGTAAGACGTGGATGCTCGGCGCAAGGCCGGGCGTGACGACAACATAGGCTCGCATGTCCCTTCCCTCCTCCATCGATGTCGCCGTAATCGGGGCCGGCGCCGCCGGCCTTGGCGCCGCCCATGCGCTGCAAAACTCCGGCCTCACCGTCCTTGTGCTGGAAGCGCGTGACCGCGTCGGCGGCCGCGCTCATACGATTCTGCCGGCGCCGGGCATCACCTTCGACCTCGGCTGTGGCTGGCTGCATTCGGCGGACAAGAACTCGTTCGTCGAAATCGCAAGGCAGTTGAACTTCGAAATCGACACGACGCGCCCGCCATGGCGCGAGCAGAGTTTTGATACCGGGTTTCCGTTAGCCGAACGGCTGGATTTTATCGCCGCGCTCGACGCGTTCTATGAACGCGCCGGGCAGGCCGCCGAAGACTGCGGTGACGATACGGCGAGCCATTATCTCGATCCCGGCAATCGCTGGAATCCGATGATCCACGCCATCTCCACCTATGTGAACGGCAGCGAACTCGACCGGGTCTCGATCCAGGACATGGCGGCGTATGAGGACACCGAAATAAACTGGCGGGTACGGCGCGGTTATGGCGCGCTGATGACGGCTTACGGCGCGGCGTGCGGGGTCGCGCTGAACACGCAAGTGACGCTGATCGATCACTCCGGCAAGCGCGTGCGGATCGAGACCTCGCGCGGCGCGCTGGCGGCGAGCAAGGTCATCGTCACCGTGCCGACCAACCTGATCGGCGACGAAGCGATCCGCTTTCACCCGGCGCTGCCGGCCAAGGTGGACGCCGCACGCGGCCTGCCGCTCGGCGTCGACGACAAGGTGATGCTGGCGCTCGATGACGCCGACGCGCTGCCGGAAGACGGCAGCCTGCGCGGCGCCACCATGCGCACGGCGACGGGCAGCTTTCACCTGCGCCCTTTCGGCCAGCCCTGCATCGAGGGTTTTTTCGGCGGCACCTTTGCGCGCGAACTGGAACAGGCCGGAGCGGGCGCGTTCGCGGCCGAAAGCATCGACCAGATCGTGACGCTGCTCGGCTCCGACTTTCGCCGCAAGCTAAAGCCGCTGGCAGAATCACGCTGGGCGCATGACCCGTTTGCCCGCGGCGCCTATTCCCACGCTCTGCCCGGCCACGCCGGCGCCCGCGCGCTGCTTGCCGCACCGGTCGATGGAAGGCTGTTCTTCGCCGGCGAGGCCACTTCGCCGAACTTTTTCTCGACTGCCCATGGGGCGAGGGATTCGGGGGAGAGGGCGGCGGCGGAAGTGATGACAACGAAATGAATGGTCCCAAATATGCGATAAATCGCATGGATCGGAGTTGCGGATTAGCTGACCGTGCGGTGATGGCATGATCAGGATTCGGCAAGAGATTTCCGGCACGCAACTCGGCTGGACGACCTGTTCACGAAGCGGATCCAGCGCAAGCAGAATACGCAGACGCCGTCATAAAGGATCACGTCGTCGTCCGGCCATGGGTCGATCACGAGCGTCTCATCATCTATTATCGAGCGTCAGCAGCGCCACCAGCATCAACACGATCGCGGGGCCGGTCTTAACCAGCGCGCCGAGCGGCTCGATCCATAAATCCGGCGTCAGAATT
This sequence comes from uncultured Bradyrhizobium sp., assembly GCF_964252615.1. Lineage (NCBI taxonomy): Bacteria > Pseudomonadati > Pseudomonadota > Alphaproteobacteria > Hyphomicrobiales > Nitrobacteraceae > Bradyrhizobium > uncultured Bradyrhizobium sp. The sequence continues at coordinate 19,397 of NZ_CAXUNQ010000048.1, read as the reverse complement.
GCCGCACCTGCCATGTAGCCGAGCGACACACCCATGCCGGCGACCAATCCAGCCACGCAGGTCCGGCGAAACACGATCAATATGCCGATTGCCATGTCGATCAGGCTGCTGCCGATGGTAACCGGCCCCACGAGCGCGGGCGGAAAGTGGTGCAATGTCAGGATTGCCGCGGCGGCGTCATAGGATAGCACCAATGCGATGAAGCCGGACGCGATCCAGAACGCCGCGAGACTTGCAATCATCAGCGCTTTGATCAAGAACAGCCGCGCGAACCATTTGTCCTGGATGGTCGCGGTGCGACGTCCAAAGGTCTCCTCAACGGTTTTGGGTACGATGCCAGTTGCCGCCATCCAGGCCGAAGGATTGCCCTGCACCCCACGGCGCAGTTCGGCGATAGCAGTGGTACGCATTGGCGGCGTCCAGCCGAGCCAACTGGCGAGATCGCCTAGCTTTGCGCCCAGATCGAGCATGAAAGCCGGCAGCGTAATACGGAAGGCGGTCGCAGTACCGAACGACCGGCGGAATTGCGCGATCACTCCGCCGAGCGTCACCGACTGCGGCTGCATGAGATCCCATGCGACTGCGTTCCCTGCTTCGTCATCGGAATCGCGGTTGGCCAACCATGCAATCGTGGCGGCTATATCCGCGACGGAGACGGGCTGGAATGGCATGGAATCCTCACGGGCCGGAAGATCAATCGAGAGCGCGGCCAGTGCACGCAGCATCCCGCTGCCGCCATAGGCCGACGGCGCGATCACGAAGCCCGGACGCAGGATCGCGTAAGCTACGCCGGACGCAGCTATCAGTTGCTCGGCTTCGCGCTTGGTCTGGCTAAACGCCGTATGGTCGTCTGCGGCATTGCCCGGAATCGAGATGTGTGCAACACGGACCGCCCGCCCGCTCTGGCGGATCGCCTGTAACAACCGCGCAACGAAATCGCGATGCACCGCGCGGGTGTCGCTGCCGGGACCGTCCTGCAATACGCCGAGGCAGTTGACCACCAGATCGATTCCGCGGTCGCGCAGTAGCCGCGCCAGCGACGCAGAATCCATCGAAAGGATCGGCATTTCGAGGTCCCCCGGCGTGCTTTGCGACGCCGGGAACCGCCGCGCGATGCCTACAACGTCAAAATTCCGTGCGCGCAAGTCGTCAGTTACGAACCGTCCAATCAAGCCGGATGCGCCGAGGACGAGAATTTTGCGTGAGAGATTTCCCTGGCTCATGATGGTTTTAGAATTGTGACTTGGTTATCATCAGCCAAAGAACGATCATGACAGAGCCGAAACCGGGGATACCGAACAGAAACCAGCGGCGGAACAAAGCAAAATAACGCGGCGGCAACGGTACGCTCTGCGCCGAAGCGGCGCGCGCCAGATCGCGTATTTCGATTTGCATGAAGATCACGGGAATCCAGAAGAGCCCGGCGACAACATAGAGAGCGAGCGAGATGGCGAGCCACTGCTCGGCAACCGCCGCCGATGACAGCACCATCAACAGTCCCCCGGTGACAGGCTGCAGGATGACCGCAGATGCCGTGAACAGCATGTCGGCGATCACGACCGTGGCGGCCGTTTGCGAGATGAAAGCCGTATCGCGGCTGCGATGAGCCATCAGCATGAAAAATGCGATGCCGGTTCCGGTGCCGAGAATGACGATGGCGCCAAGCACGTGCAGATATTTGATGATGAAGTAAAACGTCATATTTTTTTCGCAGGCTTCGCCAACGCGCGATCCAGTTCCGCCCTGCCGATTTTATGCCTCCCTCGATCTCCGCAGAAGCTCAAATATCAGCAAATACTTTTTTGTCGACTATGACGTGCTCGACTTGTTCGACGGAAATTCCGATCCCAAGGCGTTTAATAGGCTGCCAAGAGTATCACCGTCGACAAGATCGATTGCCGGCGCCCCATTCCGTGTTGCCTCTCGGCGAGCATCCGCAGTGAACGTTGCTGTGGTTATTACCAAGCCTTCGGCTGCTCGACCGACCATTGCCAATCCGGCCTTGCTTGCGGCATCCGCAGCGGCAGCTTGGCGCTCTCGGAATGCCCCTCTCTGGATATTCTGGCTGCGGCATTTGCGCGCGACGCCCGCGAGCCGAAGGTTCGTCGCCCGGCTGTCGAACAAAATCGCGTGAGCGGGGTAGCCGGATCGGCAGCGCACCGGCCATTGCTGCTTTAACATTGCGTCTGTCAGGTACCGGTCGATCGGTTTGCGACCAAAAAGACGCGCCGCGAATCGAATCCGGCGTATTTTTGCAGGCCAGCCTGATGTCTGCTCGGCGAAAAAACTCCCGAAATTCCCGCGCCTAGCAAAACCGCCGCTGAAGTGCCCGCCGGAACCGTGCCTTGTCCTTTTTCGAGACAGCCGGACGCAAAAACTGATGCAGAAAATCCACACGTTAACCGATAATTAACGATAGACCTTGAAGCCGGCGCGCTGACTTGCTTTGATTGCATCCATGAGCACAACCCTGATCGAGGTTCGACCGGCCAAAGCTGCGGACGCATCCGCGGTGGCCTCGACCCATGATGAAGCCTGGCGCTCCGCCTATCAGGGCATCATCCCCGGCGCCGAACTTGAGAAGCTGATCAACCGCCGCGGCCCGCAATGGTGGGACAGCGCGATCCGCAAGGGCAGCCGCGTCAGCGTGCTGGTGTTCGGCGACAAGGTCGCGGGCTATGCCAATTATGGCCGCAATCGTGCACGCAGCCTGCATTTCGAAGGCGAAATCTACGAGCTCTATCTGCGTCCGGAATTTCAGGGCCTCGGCTTCGGCCGCCGGTTGTTTACCGCGGCAAAGCGCGACCTGGTGCAAAGCGGCCTGAAAAGCATGGTGATCTGGGCGCTTTCCGACAACGACCATGCGACCGAGTTTTATCGCGCCCTCGGCGGGCGGATGGTGGCGCGGTCCTCCGAGAAATTCGGACCGAAGTCGCTCGACAAGGTCGCATTCGCCTGGTCGAACTGAAGTCCGGCATTTGCCTCGACCGTCCTTGCCGGGCCTGACCCGGCAATCCATCTCCTTCGAAACGACTCTTCCGAAGATGGATGGATACGCGGGTCAAGCCCGCGTATGACGACTGTGTATTCGGACGACTGTGTATTCGGTTGACATGCCGCTCAATCACGGAGCCACCCCATGCGTATTGACGCCATCTCGATCGGGACCAATCCGCCGCACGAGGTCAATGTCATCGTCGAGGTGCCGGTCGGCGGCGAGCCGATCAAATACGAGATGGACAAGGATGCCGGCACGCTGGTGGTCGACCGATTCCTTTATACCGCCATGCGCTATCCCGGAAATTACGGCTTCATACCCCATACCATGTCCGGCGATGGCGATCCTTGCGACGTGCTGGTCGCTAACACCCGTGCCATCGTTCCCGGCGCCGTGATGAGCGTGCGCCCCGTAGGCGTGCTGCTGATGGAAGACGAGGCCGGCGGTGACGAAAAGATCATCGCGGTGCCGTCGTCGAAGCTTACCCAGCGCTACGACAAGGTGAAGACCTACAGCGATCTTCCGGAAATCACGCTGCAGCAGATCCAGCATTTCTTCGAGCACTACAAGGATCTCGAGCCCGGCAAATGGGTGAAGGTGCTGCGCTGGGGCAATGCAGAGGACGCACGCCAATTGATCCTGGAAGGCATCGCGCGCGCCAAGGGGAAGTAGAGTCTCGTGCCCCGGACGCAGCGCGGAGCGGCGTGAAGAACGCTGCGGCGCGTCCGGGTCACCAGAGCGGCTGCACCTCCGGCGGCGGCAGGCCGTGAATGGCGCAGGCGGCGCGCAGCGTATTGACCAGAAGGCACGCCACCGTCATCTGCCCGACACCGCCCGGCACCGGCGTGATCGCACCCGCGACACCTGACGCTTCCTGAAAGGCGACATCACCGACTAGGCGGGTTTTGCCGTCAGTTCCGGACAGACGGTTGATGCCGACATCGATTACCGTAGCGCCGGGCTTGATCCAGTCGCCGCGCACCATTTCGGGCTTGCCGACTGCGGCATACACAAGATCGGCACGGGCGCACAATTGCGCGAGATCGCGCGACCGCGAATGCGCTATGGTCACCGTGGCGTTTTCATTGAGCAACAATTGCACCAGCGGCCGGCCGACCAGATTGGAACGGCCGATCACGATGGCGTTCATGCCCTGCAGCGACGCATGCACGCTCTTGGTCAAGATGATGCAGCCGAGCGGGGTGCAGGGCGACAGCGCGGGCAATCCGGCCGCGAGGCGTCCGGCGTTGTTCGGATGCAGCCCGTCGACATCCTTCGCCGGATCAATGGCGTTGATGATGCTTTCGGTGTCGAGCGACTTCGGCAACGGCAACTGGACCAGTATCCCATGCACGAGGGGATCGCGATTGAGCCGTCCGATCAGCGCGAGCAATTCATCCTGCCCGACGTCGGACGGCAGTACATGCTCGAACGAGGCCATGCCGGCGGCCTGGGTCAGTTTGTGCTTGCTGCGCACGTAAACCTCGCTGGCGGGGTCGCTGCCGACCAGCACCACGGCAAGTCCGGGCGTCATCGCATGCGCGCGCTGAACCCGCGCCACTTCGTCGGCGACGTGAGCGCGAACCGCCGCAGCAATTGCTTTTCCGTCGATGATTCGCGCGGTCATGCGGGGCGCATCGGTTTCACGCGGTCAGAACACGCTGGGATAGATGTAATAGGTGATGACCCGCTGAATGAACATGATGATCAGGATCAGGATGATCGGTGAGATATCGAGTCCGCCGAGACTCGGAAGCATCCGGCGGATCGGTGCCAGCACCGGTTCGGTGATCCGGTAGAGGAACTCCGCCACCGACGATACGAACTGGTTGCGCGTGTTGACGACGTTGAACGCGATCAGCCATGACAGGATCGCCGAGGCGATCAGCAGCCAGACGTAGAGATCGAGGACGATCAGAATGATGTCAAGAATGGCGCGCATGACGGGATTGGCTCGCGGGTTCGGTCGCGGATTCGACTACCCGCTAAATATCGGTTCATCCCCCCGCAAACAAGGGAAGTTCCCCGCGAATGCCGCGGAAAACATCGATTTCGACGTTCTTGACTTGGCATTCCCGCGGATTGTAAATGGCGGCGATTGCGGGGCTGCCTTCGAACCCATCGAGGCGGTCGCGTGGGGGCCATAGCTCAGTTGGTAGAGCGCGTCGTTCGCAATGACGAGGTCGGCGGTTCGAACCCGCCTGGCTCCACGCGTCGCCTTCGGCCACGCAGCCACGCAGGAAACAATGCGAAGCGCGCCCGGCGTAGCCCGCAGGGCAAAGGCGGGCCGAACCACACTCACTGCCCGGTAAACCGCGGCGGCCGCTTCTCCATAAAACTCGCCACCCCTTCGCGAAAATCGCGGCCACGCAACGCCACGGCCATTTCACGATTAGCGTCGATGGTGGCTTCGGCCAGCGTCTGGAACGGGACGTCGTAAAGCTGCCGCTTGATCACGGCGATCGCGCTTGGCGAGACGAAATCCGCGAGATCGCGCGCATAAGCGTAGGTCTGCTGACGCAACTGGTCTGCAGGATACAGCCGGTTTACCAGTCCGATGCGCAGCGCCTCCTCGCTGGAAACGCGGCGCGCCGAGATCAACAGGTCGAGCGCATTGGCATGGCCGACGATGCGCGGCAGCATCCAGCTGATGCCGTGCTCGGCGATCAAGCCGCGGCGCGCGAACGACGTGGTGAACACGGTATTATCGGCGGCGAACCGCAGGTCGCAATACAATGCGTGCACAAGGCCGATGCCGGCCGCCGCGCCGTTCAACATGCCGATCACCGGCTTTGCAATCGAGGGATAGAATGCATAGCGCGCCTGCCAGTCGGGCCGCCGGTTCATGTCGAATGGCGGCACACTCTCGGCGCGCCTGATGTCGTCGGGATCGAGCCCCTTCAGCGCGTCCATGTCCGCACCGGCGCAGAACGCGCGGCCGGCGCCGGTAAGGACGATGACGCGCACGCCGTCGTCCTTCGCCGCGGCCTCCATGGCGTCGCGCACGTCGCGCTCCATGGTCGGCGTCCACGCATTCATGCGGTCGGGCCGGTTGAGGGTGATGGTCGCGATCTTCTGGTCCACCTCATAGAGGATGTGCTGATAGGTCACGGCAAATCTCCCTGGCATCGTTGGTGGTCTGTTGCGACGGTATCGTTGTCTTGGCTTTGACGTCCGGTCCCCCTGGGCCGCGCCAGATAGTCGACCGTCTCCGGCCGGTCCTGCAGCCACCCGGTCCAGCGCGCGAAGACTTTGCTCATGCGATCCGGCGCCACCCCGAGCTGGGTCATCGCAATGCCGCCATTGACGGACTCGCGGTATTCAGCGATCAAGCCATCGCGCAGGATGAAGCGGCTCATGCCGTCGATCACGACATGCCGGCCTTTGAACCGCTCGATCTTGGAGGTGAAGCTCGACAGCGACCACGCATATCCTTGGATACCGTCGAACACCGGATCGAACATTTCCCATCGATAATCCGCGGCATCCCGATGGAAAAGATTTTGCATCATATACGCAATGTCGGCCCGGCCCTTATGCGGGCCGTAGATGTAATCGTGATAAACGGCGTCTTCGGTGAAATGGTTTGCGAAACGTGCGCCGTCGCCGGATTCCGCCGAATGCGTGAACTCGTTCAATAGTTTCGTGAAGTCGTCGCCGGTCATGTCGCTATCCCCTGGTGCCTGCCGATTGCTTAAGCCGCAGGCTTGGAATCGACACTATCACATCAGGGCTGCGCCATGCGCGGGCTGACCCGAGCACCCACCCTCTTCGTAAGGCTTTTCGAGTGATCGATGCCGGGTCAAGCCCGGCAGTGACGGGGTGTAACTATTCCGCGGCTTGGGCCATGACCAGTCCGGAGCCTGCAAGTTCGGGCATCCGTGCCAGCCAGCCATCGAGAAATGCCTTCAGCCAGGCACGCTCGGTCACATCATGAACCGCGCGGTCGGCGAAATGATGGTGACGCGGGCGGGCGCCGGGCAGACCGAGACGTTCATGGCCGCGCGTGGTCCAGCGGTGCATCATTGCGTAGGTCACGTCGGGATGAAACTGAAAGCCGAACGAAAGGCCGAAGCGGAAAGCTTCAATCGGAAAATCGCTGCCCTCGGCCAGCAGCTCGCCGCCGGCAGGCAAATCGAAACCTTCGCAATGCCAGTGATAAACGTGATCCGGCCAGTCCGGGCAGGTCGCGCGGCCGGCGGCTGTGGGCCGGATCGGATAATATCCGATTTGTGCGCGACCTTGCGGATGCGGCGCGACCCGCGCGCCAAGCTGCTTCGCCAGCATCTGTGCGCCGAGGCAAATCCCCAGGAACGGTCGCTGCTCCCGGAGCGGCACGGCGATCCAGTCGATTTCCTGCCGCACAAAATCGTCCGGGTCGTTCGCGCTCATGGGACCGCCGAAAATCACTGCGCCGGCGTGGCCGTCCAGCGTTTCCGGCAAGCAATCGCCAAAGCGCGGACGCCTGATGTCCAGCGGATGTCCCAACGCGCGCAGTACATTGCCTACGCGGCCCGGCGTCGATGTCTCCTGATGCAGGACGATCAATACCGGCAGCAGAGGCCGGGCGTTCAGGAAGCAGGCTGGTTCGTGTCTCAACATCCCGGGATCATGCCGCAGCTTGGTTAACGAAATATTTTCCAAGCAAAACGCGGGCCAAACAATGATCCTGGCAAGACCTAGGCTGCTGTCGGCGCTTTCGCAATTGAACCCTGCCGGTAACCGGCGACATGCGGCACCACCGCACGCCGACGCTCAAGGGGCTACGTTACCCTCGAACGGTCAAGCAACGATCTTGATATCGACCGTTACGGTTTCAGCCTCGTATCGGATCGTCACCTGCTTGTATTGGCCATCGTATTTCGGATCCTCGTACGCTCCATCGAGATCGGCCGGCTTGGCGCCGCGCCCTTGTATCGTCAGTTCAAGGATCAGGATCTCAGGGTTGATGCCCTGTGGAACCGCAGGGGCGAGTTCAACGGTTTGCCCCTCGTTGCCTTTCACCTTGCCTGTCACCCGCAACGAGAACGGCTTTGGCGGCATCATGTCGGCAACGGCTTCCCAATCGTGCAACTTCGTCATTTCCCCTCCTGGCGGTTGAAAAATTAGGTGCAATTCAGAAAGAGTAATCGATTTGGGGCCGTGCCGCCAGTTGACGAGGCTGAGCAAAACAGCTTGCGCGAAACCTGTGCGTCAGCGCTTCAGCTGAAGTCTGCCCACCGCAGCCAGAATGAAGCTGCGCGGAAACAGCCGCAGCAGAAACGGCACCGCCTTGATGCCGAGGCCGGGCAGCACCGCGCGCTTGTTGGCCATCAGGCCGCGATAGCCGGCACGCGCCACTTCTGCGGCTGAGACGTTCAGAACCACGGAATCGAACCCGGGCTTGAAACCGGCGCGCGCCTGAAATTCAGACGGTACCGGGCCGGGACAAAGCGCTGTGACGCGCACGCCGCGCGGGCCTAGTTCGCAGCGCAGCGCTTCGGTGAACGACAGCACATAGGCCTTGGAGGCATAATAGACCGCCATGCCAGGTCCCGGCAAAAACCCGGCGATCGAGCTGATATTGAGTATGCCGCCCCGGTGCCGGATCAGTTGGTCGGAAAACCGCAGCGACAAGTCCGTCAATGAGCGAATGTTCACCGCAATGATGCCGAGCTGGTCCGTGCGATTGATCTTGATGGCGTGGCCGAACTTGCCGAAACCCGCATTGTTGACGACGATCTCGACCTCGACACCCGCGGCGGCCAGCACTGCGGCGATCTTGTCGCCGGCATCAGGTTGTTGGAGATCGCTTGGAATGATGATCGGCGCCGCCCCGCCCGAGGCTACGATTTCCCTCGCCAGCGTTTCGAGACGATCAGCCCGCCGCGCCACCAAGGCGACCCGGTGGCCGTTCGACGCAAATACCCGCGCCAGTTCGGCGCCTATTCCCGCCGAGGCACCCGTAATCAGCGTCACGCGCTCAGTCACGATTGAATGCTCTTGAAATTATCTGCACACTACTTGGCGCTTCGCATTGCAGCAGACCATAGGCCTCAGGCGGGAGCAAGCCATTCGCGAGCGTATCGCCGTCATCAGGATGCGGCGGTGCTCAAATATTCGCAGCGGTGTGCAATTTCGTGCGTATTTCATCCAGCGCGATGACAATCGCCACATTAAAATTTTGTCATGCTCCCGCGTCTGGCATCGACGCGCGAGGCTTCCGAGCGTCAGATTGCCGCAGCAAACCGTCTCAGCCACCTGCGACAGGCGCGGGCCGATGGGCCGCGACCCGGTGCTTGAGATCGATACGGTCCCGGGACGACACGCCGAGTAGATCGGCCGCGCGCCAGACCACGTTGTCCTCGAACTCGGTGACCTGGCCATCGGCATAGACCAGTTCCCACATCATTTCGACGATGCGAAGCCTGCCCTCTTCATCTAACGAACGCATGATGAGGCTGGTGAAGTGATAAAGATCGACGGCCTCGCCCTCGACCAAGGTCGCCGACGCGATCAGTTGGTCCGCGGTGCCGCGATCAAGCTTGAACCTGCTTTCCAGCAGGCTGTGGAGTTTGCGTTTCTCGACGTCGGAAGGCTCGCCGTCGAGCGAGATGACGTGCACCAACAACGCCGTCGCCGCGAGGCGATAGCCGGTATCGTCAAATGCCTGACTTTCGTGCGCGGTGGGAGAAACAACGTCAGCAATGAATTGTCGCAGTTTGTCCAGCATCAATTTCTCAACCGAAATGTCCGAGGTCGCGCCCCGTCGGGCGGACGTTACCGCAGATATATGGGTTGAAACCCAACGCGCGCAATCCGTCCCGGCGTGGCCGCGTATTACGGTTCGGCAACGAAAACAGCCGTCATGGCCGGGCTTGTCCCTACTGGATTCACACATTTCGTCATACACGGGCTTGACCCGCGTATCCATCACTTCGAAATGCTCTTTTAAGGATGGATTGCCGGGTCAAGCCCTACTGAATTCACATATCCCGTCATACGCGGGCTTGACCCGCGTATCCATCCATCTTCGGAAAGAGTCGTTTCGAAGCGGATGGATTGCCGGGTCAATCTCGGCAATGACGACGAGATGCGTGCATCCAGTAGGGACAATCCCGGCCATTCACGTCTTTCTTGCTTAGAGACCGCCAAGACGTAGATGCCCGGCTCAAGGCCGGGCCTGCCAAAAGCGTCACGGAATTTCGTAAACGACGATCTTGTCGGCAATACCGCGCAGCGCCGCCTCCTTTTGAACAGGCTCGATCGAGGCGCTGCGCAGGATATCGGCGACTGCCGGCGAATCGATCACGGGACCTGTCACATGCATGGCGTGAGAGTTCGACAACCCCTGCACGCGCGCGGCAATATTGACAGTCTGGCCGAAATAATCCTGTCGCTCGTTGAGCATGACCGCGAGGCACGGCCCTTCGTGAATGCCGACCTTAATGATCAGGTCTTCCCTGCCGCGCTCCTTATTGAGCTCATCCATGGCCGCGCGCATCCGCAAGCCGGCGGTCAGCGCCTGTTCGGGCTTGATGAAGGTTGCCATCACGGCGTCGCCGATGGTCTTCACTACCGCGCCCTTTTCGGACGAAATGATCTCCAGCAGCGCGTGAAAATGCGCGCGGACCAGATCGAACGCGGCAAGGTCTCCGACGCGTTCATACAGCGCGGTGGAGCCCTTTAGATCGGTGAACAGGAATGTCAGCGAGGTGATCTTGAGCCGCTGGTCGATGTTGAGATTGTCGGCCTTGTAGACATCGCGAAAGGTCTGGTTGGTCAGCATCCGCTTGGCGGTGAGGATAGGCTTGCGCTTGCCCAGCATTTCATGAAGCGCATCGCCGGCGATCCAGACTGCGGGAAGCACCCGCACGTCGGACTGGTTTTCGAGTGTGAGCCGCAGGGGTCCGGGACGCATTTCCGTAGTTCCGGTCGGCGCATGCAGCTTGTTGAACACGATCGAGAGCTGCTGACGCTCGCGGGTCGGCTCGCCGCCGACGGCGAGAAACTGGGCCGAGTGGGTGACCGGCTCGAATACAATGACGAACTGATTGGGCAATTGCAGCGACAGCATCGCCTTCTCACCAGGCGGCAGTTCGATGGCTTCCAGCGTCGCCTCGTCCTTGAGGCGCATGAACTCATCTTTGTCGATGTCGATTCCCGAGCTCCAGAATATCTGCCGGAGATATTCCCAGAGCGGCAGCGTGTTGGGGTCGTGTGCCGCGATGCGCCGGACCCGGGGGCTGACCGTGAAGGCGACCTCGACCATCTCGTCGACCGAGGCTTCGTATCCGGCGGCGCAAAGCGCGCAATTGTAGTCGTCGTGGCGCAGCGATTTCAGCGTTGTGTGGGCATCGAGCACGCCACTACAGCCAGGGCACAACACATTCCAGGAGAGATCGAACAAGCCCAGCCGGGAGGCATGGAGAAAGCCGGAAATCGCCCGCTCCTCGTCAAGTCCGGTTCGCGCCGAAAAATCCAGCACGTTGATCCGGTTGAGGTCGCGATCCCCGCCGGTGTCGATCAGCTGCTCGATGGCTTCCGCTACCTGCGGATCGGTGGTTTGCCTCAGCACGGCATACAGGGCGCGAACGTCGCTCATGGCTTTGCTCAGCGCCGCGAGATGCGGAACATCGGCGAGCGATCCGGCTGCGTCGTCACCACGCCCACCGGCAGCACAGGTTTCTTGTCGAGAAGCTCGACGCGGAAAGCGCCGATGATTTTCGCAAGCGCCAGCACCGCCTCGACCAGCGCGAAATGCGCGCCGATGCAGACCCGCGCACCTACCCCGAACGGCAGATAGGCGAAGCGGTCGGGCGGCGGCACCCCCGGCATGAAGCGAGCCGGAATGAACGCGTTCGGCTCGTGCCACAATTTTTCATGCCGATGCAGCAGCCAGGGCGCGACCAGAACGATGTCATTCTTCTTGACCGGCAACCTCGCGATCATATCGGGACCATCGGCGGCGCGCGCGATGAGAAAGGCCGGCGGATACAGCCGCATGGTTTCGTCCATCACGGCGCGGGTGAATTTCAACCGCCCGATGTCGAGCGCGCCGTTCACATTCGCACCCTGCACTTCGATCGCCAGCTCTTCCTGCGTCGCCGGATCGAGCGCCAGCAGATACAGTGACCAGAACAGCGCCGTTGCGGTGGTTTCGTGGCCGGCCAGGATCATGGTCGCGATCTGATCGCCGAGTTGCTCGTCGGAAAAGGCGGCGCCGGTCTCCGGATCGCGCGCCGCACCCATCAGGTCGAAGAGATCGCGCGGCGGGGCACCGTCGTTCTTGCCGGCGGCGCGGCGCTCCGCCATCAGCATCGCCACGAAACGGGTCCAGCGCTTGCGGAAGAAGGCGCGCGAAATATCCTGCGGGCTCGGCCAGCCGAGCGGCAACAGCAGGTCGAGCAAATGCGGCCGCGCCAGCCGCGTGCCGTATTCCATTACGAAGTCGCGCAAGGCCGCACCGTGACGGTCCATCCCGAACGAGAACATGGTGCGGCCGGCAATCTCCAGCGTCATGCGCTGCATCGCTTCGCGCAAGTCCACCGGGCCGCCGCTCCCCGCCTGGAGTTTTGCGATCGTCTCATCGGTCGCCGTGGTCATGTGCGGGATCAGCATATTGACCGCACGGGGCGTGAACGCCGGCGCCAGCGTGCGGCGCTGATGCTTCCAGTTGCGGCCTTCGGCGATCAGCAGGCCCTCGCCGAGCATCGGCTTGAGCACGCGAACAGCCGCCGGGGTACGGACATAGTTCTCGTAATTGTCGACCAGCACATGGCGGATCGAGTCCGGCGTATTGAGAACAAAACTGCTGCGGCCGAAAAACTGGATCCGGATGACGTCCTCTTCGTAAGCGCGCTGACCCCAGCTTCCGATCGCGTTCTTGCGCATCGCCGCCACCCGCCCGAACGGGCCGATATTGGAGGGCGCGCGCGGCGGGGCCGGCGGCACCAGCGGCGGTCGCGCGGGCGGAATGTCGTAGGCTTCGGCAATGCTCACTTACGGCCTCGCAGTTGACGGTACCAGAACCGCATCCAGCCCATATAGTCCGGAATTCCGGCGCCAGCAGGGGCAGATTGGTAAAACCGCTAGGTCGTCAGCTCCACGACCGACATCCGGTTTTCCGCGGCCGGCCACGCCCGTGCGACAATGCGCTCCTGATTGAAAAGCGCCACCACGGCGCGGCCAGCCTCCGCGGCCGGAAGGCTAACAGTGCTGACCGAATCGGTCGGTACCCCCGATTTCACGTCCACAGGTTCCTTGCCGTCGAGCAGTACCACGTCGCGCGGCAGGCCGAAATAACCGCGCGGCCTCGACATGACGACGACCGCGCCGGTTGCTGCCTCGGCAGGGGCCAAAGGACGCGCCGCGCGCAAGTGCACCACCTCGGACGATCGCGGAAACGGCGAGCGGTAGAAATGCGTGGTGGTCGAACCCGCTGCGGTCAGCACCATCTCGAGATACCACGACGGATCGACTTGCGCCGGGCCCCAGCGTCCGTCCGTGCTGGTCTGCGACGCGTGTACCGCGCCGCCGATGCGCTCGCCGGTATCCGGGGATACGCGAAAAATTTCCACCAATGCGCCGGCGACCGGGCGATTGGTTTGCACGCCGCCGGGAGTGCCGGTGACGAGGCCGCTCAATTTGACCTCGGCCTCCGGCGCAATCGCGATGCGCTCTGGCTCGCGGCCGGCGATGAATTTATAGATCTCGCGGAACGCGCGCGGCGAAAACGCGGTTTCGCGGTGGTCGACGGGACCGAGCACGAGATTGATCGCGCCCTTGAGCGCGGGGCCGTCCGACGTAATGCCGGTCGATGTGCCCGGCTTGCCGACGAAGCGGCCGTCGGGCTGGGCATACTTGTCCATGCCGTCGCTGCGCAATGTCAGGAACGATGTGCCTGCTGTAACCTCCGTTTCGCCCTCATTGAGCCCGCGCAGGAACGGTCCACGGCCGTTGAACTCGCCGCCAGGGCCATCGTCCCAGTCATAGACGCCATGGTTGGGAACGCCGCACAGCACGGCGTGGCTGACATCCGCGGCTCCGCCGTTTTTGATAGTGCTGCGGATTGAATTGCCGCCGCGCGAATTGCCGACAAGGGCGATGCGCGCAGCTCCGGTACGGCGCTTCAGCTCCTTGATAGCCTCGCCGAGTTCGCGGCGCTGATCCTCGGTCGAGGACCGGTTCGGCTGCCCCACCGTGTCGTCGGTTCGCGCCAGCGGATCGGTGAAATTGATAGCGGCCATGCAGTCGCGGGGAATGCCGTTGGATTCCATCCGCCACAGCGTCGTCATCCACAAGGCCGCGTGGTCGCCATTGCCGTGGACGAACAGGATCGGCGGAATGTCCGCGGCTCCGGCGGGCGCGGCGCTGGTCTGGGCGGCGGCGCCGAAGCCAAAACCGTGAGCCGCCAAAGGCAGCACCGCGGTGCCCTTTAAAACCGTGCGCCGCGATAGGCTCATTGATACCTCCGTTATTTTTGCGCACCCTGACCGCGCTTCGGCGCAGGTTATAGCCGCAGGGGCACTGGACAGCCATGGAGTTTCGCAGGCATCACATGACGACTCGTTGAAATCAAAGGGTCGGACACCCCCGGCGCGCTATGGAACCGTTATGACTGACCTGCCGAAGCGATCGAGGCTTTCCGCCGACAGTATCGCAGCTCCGCTGCGCCATTCGATATTCCGCCGCATCTGGCTGGCCAGCCTGCTGTCCAATCTCGGGCTGCTGATCCAGGGCGTCGGCGCCGCCTGGGCGATGACCCTGATGACGTCGTCGGCCGACAAGGTCGCGCTGGTACAGACCGCCTTGATGCTGCCGATCATGCTGATCTCAATGCCGGCCGGCGCCATCGCCGACATGTATGACCGGCGCATCGTGGCGCTGATATCGCTCTCGATCTCGCTTGCCGGCGCCACCGCGCTCGCGGTAATGGCTTGGCTCGGCCTCGTCACGCCGAACATCCTGCTGGCATTCTGCTTCGTGGTCGGCTGCGGCATGGCGCTGTTCGGGCCGGCTTGGCAGTCCTCGGTCAGCGAGCAGGTGCCTGCGGAGACGCTGCCGTCCGCCGTGGCGTTGAACGGCATCAGCTACAATATCGCGCGCAGTTTTGGCCCCGCCATCGGCGGCATCGTGGTCGCCACGGCCGGTGCGGTAGCCGCCTTCGCTGCCAACGCGGTGCTGTATATTCCGCTGCTGGTCGTGCTGTTCCTGTGGCGCCGCACCAGCGAGCCCTCGCGGCTGCCGCGCGAGAAACTCACCCGGGCCATCGTCTCCGGCGTGCGCTATATCGCCAATTCGCCTTCGATCCGCATCGTGCTGACCCGGACGCTCGTGACCGGCCTGCTCGGCGGCTCGGTGTCGGCGCTGATGCCGCTGGTGGCGCGCGACCTCTTGCACGGCGGCGCGCAGACCTATGGCATCATGCTCGGCGCCTTCGGCATGGGTGCGGTGATCGGCGCGCTGAATATCGGCGAAGTGCGCAAACGGCTGAGCGGCGAAGGCTCCGTGCGGGTCTGCGCGATCACCATGGGGCTGGCGATTGCCGCGATCGCGATCAGCAAGGAGCCGGTGATCACCGCCGCGGCGCTGGTGCTTGCGGGATCGGTGTGGATGCTTGCCGTGGCGCTGTTCAACATCGGCGTGCAACTGTCGGCGCCGCGCTGGGTCGCGGGCCGCTCGCTGGCGGCGTTCCAGGCCGCGATCGCCGGCGGCATTGCCATCGGCAGCTGGGGCTGGGGCCATCTCACCGACATCGTTGGCGTTGAGACGGCGCTGCTGGTATCGGCCGCGGCGATGTTTGTCTCGCCGCTGCTTGGACTGTGGCTGGAAATGCCGCCGATCGGCGGCCGCAACGAGGCCGCCGATTTGCTGGCCGATCCGGAGGTCAGGCTTCCGCTCACCGGCCGCAGCGGGCCGCTGGTGGTGGAGATCGAATATCGCGTCGAGCAGAACAGCGCCCGCGCCTTTCACGGCCTGATGCAGGAAGTGCAGCTCAGCCGCCAGCGCAACGGCGCCTATGGCTGGTCGATCGCCCGCGACATCGCCGATCCCGAACTGTGGACCGAGCGCTATCACTGCCCGACCTGGCTGGACTATCTGCGCCAGCGCAACCGTTCGACGCAGTCCGAGCGCGATCTCCATTTGCGCGCGATAGCGTTCCACACCGGCATTGAGCCGGTGCGGGTCCGCCGCATGCTCGAGCGCCCGTTCGGCTCCGTGCGCTGGAAGGAAGATACCCCCGACCGCGCCGCCAGCGAGGTGCTGCCGGCGGCGACGCCGGCCGGAAGCAGCACATAAGTGCGCGCGGTTTTTTACCGCCGTCATTCCCGGGCGCGCGCGCGGCGAGCGAGCCTGGAATCTATAACGCCGGTATTCACGTTCAGCATCCAAATGCCGGTGCAGAGGAGTATGGATTCCCGGCGCACGCGAAGACCGTGTCCCGGAATGACGGAGTCTCGTTACTGCCCGTGATCCGTCAGCACCTTGGCGCAGGTCTTGCTCAGCCGCGCGCGGTTTTGCTTCAGACATCCAAGGACGACCATATCACCGTCATTCATCTGCCCCCGGCAAAATCGTGACACGTCGCGCGCGCAGCCCGGATCAGGCCGTCCGCTCTGGGCGGAAGCCGCGGAGACGATCAGAACTAAAGGGATGGCGAGCAGAATTCTGGTCATCTTGAATGCTTTCATGCCTATCAACGCGCAGAACCAAAATTGGTGCCGCAAGAGGGATTCGAACCCCCGACCCCGTCATTACGAATGACGTGCTCTACCAACTGAGCTATTGCGGCGGACCATCAGCGCTTCCGGCGTGGCCGGACGCTCGGCACCTGATATCGGGCAGCGCGCGGCTTTGCAAGAACCGGCGGGGTTCCAGAGCTGTGAAGCAGGCCGGTTTGGCTGCAATGCGCCGAATCCAACGGGGTATTCGCTCACCCGCCCCAGCGCGCCAGAAAGCCGCGCCAGCCGCCGGCCTGGACCTGCGCAGGATCGGCGGGCGGGGTGAATTCATCGCTTTGGGCCTCATCGTCGATCCCGGGATCGTCGGGCGCACGCAGGATGGGGATGACCGGAGGAACCGCGGACGCGCCGCCCTTGGCGAGATCCTGACGTTGCCGAAACATCGGCGGCGGCGTGACCGCAGGTTCGGCCGGCGATGACGGCGCAATTGGCGGCGAAGCCGTCGCTCCGGCAGTCGCGGGCAGATTATCCTGCGCGGCCGATCGCGCGGGGTCGGCCGAAGGCGCGCCGGACGGCACCGGCTCACTTAGGGCAGTCTCCTTGGCGACCTGGCGCGGCGGCGCCAGCATCGCTTCCTCGAACGGCGACGCCTCGACGGTGACGCCCTTGTCCGACGGCAGCGCCTCCACCGGCGTCTGCCATTGAAACGCATCGAGCCGTCCGGTGACCGGAGACACCGGCCGCCAGCGGTCGGACACATAGCCGTCCGCGGTCCATACCGGATCGTGCCGGGCGCGGACCGCGCGCAGCATCCACGCCCGCGCGCGGCCGCTATCTCCGTGCTCGCTGCGCTCAAGCTCCGCCATCAGCATCGCCACGCGCTGGGTCGGGCTTGCAATGAAAGGCGCGAGAACCTCGCGCGCGCGCAAAAATTCGCTGGCGTCGACGGCGGCACGCGCCACCGCCAGCGCGCTCTCGATATGGCCGGGCGCCTTGTCGGCCAGGGTTTCGACCCGGACCAGCCGCTGCCGCGCCGAATCACCAAGTTTGACATGGGCATAGGCGTCCGCGAGATCGGGATGCGGCTGCACTTGCCAAGCCGCCTCGATCAGCCGCATCGCGCGCCGGATCTGATGCGCCTCGCTCTGGTATTTGCCCGCCAGCACCGCCGCCGGCACCAGGGTCGGCGCGAGCTTGACCGCTTCCATGATGATTTCGCGCGACAGGTCGCGATCGAGATTCTCCAGTTCCAGCGCGCGCGCCGTCAACAGCACGCCGCGCTGTCGGCGCCAGCCGGCCTTGTCCAGCAATCCCGCGGCGAGGTTGTGGTCGAGAATGGCAAGCGCGCCGGTCCAGTCGCCTTTGGCACAGCGGAACCCCAGTACCGCCTGCGATGCCCACGTTGCTCCGGGCGACAGCTTCAACGCCTCTTCGGCGATGGTCACCGCGGCATTCGGATCGTCGGCGCGCTGCGCCTCAACGAACAATCCGCGCAAGCCGAGCAGGCGCGTATCCCCGCGCTCCGCCATGGCGCGGAAGGCGCGCTGGGCGCCCTCGCGGTCGCCCTCGAGTTGCGCCGACTGCGCGTGCAGCAGCAGCGTCAGCGGATCGTTGCCGGCATGGCGCCGCGCGACGTCGGCATGCGCGCGTGCGGCGCCGGAATCACCGTGGCCGACGGCGAGCAGTCCGTGAGTGATGGCGTGCCGGCCCCGCGCGTGACGCCGCTCGCGCCGCGTGCGGCGAGCCCGGGCCGGCATGCGCCAGAGTCCGCGCAGGATCGACCACGCCAGCATCGCCGCGACCAGGACGACGCCGAGCGCGAGCACGAATACCGGCAGCGACGTCTGCAGTCGCCAGACGCCCCACGACAGCGCGACGTCGCCGCTTTGCTCGGCAATCCATGCGGCGCCTGCGGCCGCGAGCGCGATCAGTACAAGAAACAGAATGATACGGTGCATCAGAATCCTACTGGGCCGGTTTATTGAGTGCCGCCATGGCGTCGGCCGCGAATTGACGGGAAGCCGCCAATGCGGCGTCGCGCGCATCGGCCTTGTCGATGAAGGACTGCGCGGCCGCCCGATCGGCGGGAGCCAGCGTTTTCAGTTCGCGCCGCGCCTCCGCGAGATCGTTGCGCAACGCCGCCGCGGTCACCCGCGCGACGATGGCGTTGCGATCGCTGCCGGAAATCGCGTCGGTGCGCTCGATGCGGACCAGCCGCGCGGCACCGGCCTGCAGCCGATCGACGATGCCCGGGCCGGCGACGGCGGTGTCCTGAGCCGGCGACAATTTCGGCAGCAACGCCAGAAGTTCGCGGTTGAGACCGTTGACGCTCGGAACGCCGGCGGCGGCGAAGACGTCGAGCGGCTTCAGCGCATCCGGAGTGACAAGCGGTTTGGCTGCTGCCAGTGCCGCCGTATAGGGTTCACCCGTCCGCACCGACACGTCGAGCAGGGACGCCGCCACGACGCGGCGCAGCGGCGCATCGTCTGCAGGCGTTGCGTTGCGCTTTGCAATCTCGGCGGAGAGTGCTTTGGCTGCGCTTTCGATCTGGGCGAGACGCGCATTGACAGCGGACAGGTCGGGCGGCGGAGGCGTTTCGCGCGGCGCCGATTTCATGGTCTCGAGCACCGCGGCGAGTTGCTGCGATCGCGCATCGGCCGCGCCCAGTTGGTCGCGCAGCGTTGCTACCGATTTCTCCAGCGCATCGAGTTGCGCTGCCAGCGCCGGATCAGGAG
>NZ_CAXUNQ010000047.1:0-38931 GCF_964252615.1 uncultured Bradyrhizobium sp. | reverse complement strand
AAGAATCCATGCCATGCGCTACGTCCACTTAAATCGAACCGGACAGCCGTGGGTCGAGCCCGGCAATGACGATAAGACGTGTGCATCCAGCAGGGTCAAGCCGGCCATGATGGCTGAGTCCGGTCATGCCGGTGGTGTTGTCGGGCCCGGAGCCTTCCTTACAGGGGCTTGATCTGCACCTTGCGGAATTTCACGACACCGGAGCCGTATTGCAGGGCGAAGGGTCCGCCGGCATTGTGCTTGGAGTCCTGGACGTCCGCGGTCTTCTGGCCGTTGAGCACGACCACGAGATGCGATCCCTGCGCCGTGATTTCATAGGTGTTCCACTTGCCGGCGGCCTTCGGCATCGGATCGACCTTGGCGACATCGACGATCGCGCCGGTGCCGTAGCTCGGGTCGGGGCGCTTGTCGAAGATATTGACCTCGTAGCAGATCTTGGCGTCGATCTTGTCGCGCTGATCGCAGCGGATGAAGATGCCGCTATTGGCTTCCTCGTCGGTCCAGAACTCGGCCTTGATCTGGAAATCCTTGTAGGAGTCCTTGCTGACCAGATAGGAGAGGTCCTTGCCGTCGAGCTGGTCGGCGGCGAGCGCGCCGTCCTTCATCGCCCAGTTGGCCTTGCCGACTTCGGTCCAGTCGCCCATCTTGCTGGAATCGAGCAGCGTGACCCAGCCGTCCTGACTGGATGCGACGCCGGAATATTGCAAGGCGGCGGCGCCGACCAGCAATCCGGCCGCGATTATCGACACGCGTTTCATCAATGTCCTCCGTTTTGCGTTTTTGTTGCGCGGAACATAGAGGCCGGCACCGACCGCGTAAACGCGTTTTTCATGTTGCAGTGCATTGCCGCGGTGCGCGACGCGCGCGAGCCCGCGTCTTGCATCGCGCGAACCGGACCGGTTAGCATGGCGGAAACATCAGGGAGAAAACAATGAAAGCCGCAAGCCGGTTCTGGCGCGCCCTCGTCACCGCAACGGCTCTGGCCGGCACGACCGGCATCGGCCTTGCCGCCGAACTCAATCCCGCGGCGGTGGTCTACAAGCTGCCGGACCAGGTCAAATGGAGCGCGCCCGATGCACGCGGCGTGCAGAACGCCGTTCTGGTCGGCGACCCCGGCAAGCCCGGCTTCTACGCCATGTATGTGAAGTGGCTGAAAGGCAACCATTTCAGCCGGCCGCATTTCCATCCCAACGACCGTTACATCACGGTGCTGCAGGGCACGTGGTGGGTGGCGACCGGACCGAAATTCGATCCCGCCATCACCGTGCCGATGCCGGCGGGCAGCTTCGTCACGCATTTCGGCAAACAGGTGCATTGGGATGGCGCCAAGGACGAGGACGCCATGCTGCTGATCGTGGGCGAAGGGCCGGCCACCTCGACGGATGCGGAAGAGAAATAGGTCAGCCGGCTAGCGCATCGCGCCTTGCTCCATCGCCAGTTCTGCCTTGAGGCTGTCGATGTCGCGGTAGATCGAGGCGACCGCAAGCACGCGGCCCCGGCTCTTGTATTTCAGCAGGCAATCGCGGGCTGCGATATCGCCATCGATCGCAATCTCGTCCCACTTTTCGGCATGGCCGACATAGTTGATCGGCACGTCGTAATGCTGGCTCCAGAAAAACGGCACCGCATCGAACGCTTCGCGCGCTCCCAGCATGTTGCGCGCAGCGGTCTGTCCCTGACGCTCGGCCACCACCCAATGCTCGACCCGGATGCTCTCTCCGGAGTACGGATCCGGCCAGCGCGCGATATCGCCGGCGGCATAGATTCCGGCGATGCTGGTTTCGAGATGGCCATTCACCGCGACGCCGCGATCGAGCGCGAGGCCGGCCTGTTCGGCGAGGCCGAGGCGGGGACGAACCCCGACGCCGACCACCACGAGATCAGCCTCCAGCACGGTGCCGCTCTTGAGCGTCGCACGATGGCCGTCGATCGAAACCACGGTATCGCCGAGGTGGAAGATGATGCCGTGCTCCTCGTGCAGCGCGCGCACGAAATCGCCCATCCCGGGCCCGAGCACGCGCTCCATCGGCCGCTGCTCCGGCGCCACAACATGAACCTCGAGGTCGCGCGCACGCAACGCCGCGGCGGCTTCGAGCCCGATGAAGCTCGCACCGATCACGATCGCGCGGCGTGCGCCTTTCGCCGAGTCGATGATGGCGCGGCAATCGCCGAGCGAGCGCAATGTGTGGACATGCGGCTGGCCGACGCCGGGGATCGCCAGCCGCACCGGCTCGGCGCCGGTCGCCAGCAGCAGGCGGTCGTAGGCGACCGCTGCGCCGCCGACGACGACGTTGCGCGCCTGGGGATCGATCGTAGTGACGTCGCTCTGGAGCCGCAGGTCGATCCCCGCCCCGGCGTAGAAATCGTCCGGACGCAGCGGCAGCCAGTCCTCCGGCGCGCTGCCGGCGAGATAATCCTTCGACAGGTTCGGCCGGTCGACCGGCGGCGCGGCGTCGTTGCTCAGCATGACGAGGTCGCCGTCAAACTGCTGCCGCCGCAGCATCTCGGCGGCGGCAAATCCCGCGGCACCCCCGCCGACGATTACGATTCTGCCGGGCGCATCGGCGGACTTGCCGCCGCGCGGCTTCCGCGGTTCGCGCTTTTGCCGGACCACGATGCGATCACCCTCGAACTCGACCTGCCAGACGGCGAGCGGGGCAAGCGCCGGCGCACGCGCGGCTTCGCCGGTGTGCAGATCGAAACAGGCGTGATGCCAGGGACAGCGGATGCTTTCGCCGACCACAACGCCGTCCGCGAGCGGCCCGTGGTAATGACTGCAATGCGCGTCGATGGCGAAGATCTCCTGTCCGGAGCGCACCAGCAGGACATCCTGATCGCCGACATGGCCGAGCAAGGCCGCGCCGGCGAATTCGCTTAAGACAAACCCTTGCGTGAGATCCGGCCCGGCGGGCGGAGCTTTGTCTTCAGCCATGTTTTGACTCCCTCGAGGCGCGCCGCGGAGGCTGGTTTCATGCGCGCTACGGTTTTACACCAGATAGACTTCGCCCGCGATTCATATAATCTGCGCCCGCGGCGCATTCGGACCATGCATAATGCTGACGGCTCAACGGGATTCGATCCGGTTACTGCACGGCATTCTGGTGGCCTCGGTCGCGGTACCGGCAGCGCTTTTTGTCTATGCATCGTGGCTCGGCTATCAGAGCAATCAGCTCACCGCCGACCGGCAAATCGACCGGACGCGCGACGTGCTGACCGAGCACGCGCTCAAGGTATTCGAAACCCTGGAACGCAGCATCGCGGAGATCAACGAAGTCGTCCGCGACATGCCCGACGACCGGATCGCGGCCAATGAGGAAAGCCTGCATCGACGGTTCGAGCGGCTGGCGGACAGTTCGGAACAGGTCAAGTCGGTCTGGATCTTCGACAGGAACGGCCATGCGCTGGTCAACAGCTTGACCTATCCGACGCCGACAATCGATTTTTCCGACCGGGATTATTTCAAGGCGCATGTCGATCGGGAGATCGGAGTCTATGTCGGCGAGGTGCTGCGGCCAAGGCCGCCCTATGGCGGCGCGCCGTTCTTCGGGGTCAGCCGGCGGCGGTCGTCTCCGGACGGCAGTTTCAACGGCGTGATCCAGGCATCGATTCTGCCGGATTATTTTTCGGGATTTTACGCCAGGATCGGCCGCGAGGCCGGCAGCTACGCAGCGCTGATCCGCGACGACGGCCTGATCCTGGCCCGCTACCCGGAGGCCGACCGTACCTCGCTGGCGCCGAACGGCGGATTGCTGCAAGCGATCCACGAACATACCGAGGGGACGATATCGCTGGTTTCGGCGGTCGATGGCATTGAACGCACCGTGGCCTACCGCAAGGTGGCGCGATTTCCGGTCTACGTGGTGGCCGGGTTGGAAACCTCGGCGATCCGCGCGCAATGGTTCGCGCAAATGAGCAACCATCTGCTGTTCGGATTGCCGGCAACGGCCGCGCTGATAGCGATCGTGTTGCTGGCGCTGAAACGGACGCGGCGCTTCTACGAGGAGGCGTCGCGCCGGCAGTCCGCCGAGAACGCCCTCAAGCAGTCGCAGCGGCTGGAAGCGCTGGGCCAGTTGACCGGCGGCGTCGCGCACGACTTCAACAATTTGTTGATGGTGGTCGGCGGATCGGCGCAGCGGCTGCGACGGCGGCATCATGATCCGGCGGACGTCCGCTCGCTCGAAATGATCGAGTCCGCGGTGCGGAAGGGATCGAACCTGACGCGGCAATTGCTGTCGTTCGCGCGGCGCCAAAACCTGTCGCCGAAGGTGATCGATCTCGTCGACTGCATCGAGAAATTCCGCGAGGTGTTGAAGCAGTCGATCCCGGGAAACATCGCCATCGAATTCGACGCTTCGCAGCGCAAGGTGCCGGTCAAGGTCGACCCCGATGAATTCGAGATCGCGCTTCTCAATTTGACCCTCAATGCCCGCGACGCCATGCCCGACGGCGGGCGGATCACGATCAGCGTCAAAACCGCGAGGCTCGACAACGACGCCGGTCCGGGCGGACTGCAGGGCGAGTTCGCGGTGATCGGCTTTTCGGATACCGGCTCGGGCATTGCGGACGACATCCGTGACCGCATCTTCGAGCCGTTCTTCACCACCAAAAAGGTGGATCGCGGCACCGGGCTCGGACTGAGCCAGGTCTACGGGTTTGCCCAGCAATCGCAGGGCGCGATTATCGTCGCCAGCCGCCCCGGCGCCGGCACGACATTCGAATTGTTTCTGCCCCGTTGCGACGAGGTCGTGCCGGCGGAGAGCAAGGCGGTCGACGAGGCGCCGCTGCCGGTCAAGCCTGCGACCGTGTTGCTGGTGGAAGATCACCCGGACGTGTCGGCGGTCGGCTCCGACTATGTCGAGCAGTGCGGCTTCAAGGTGGTTTGCGCGACCTCGGCCGAAGTCGCGGTGGATATCCTCAACCGACGGACCGACATCGATCTGGTATTTTCCGACATCGTGATGCCCGGCATGAGCGGCCTCGAGCTCGGCAGGCTGATTCGAGAACATCACCCGGAGACGCCGGTGGTGCTGGCCTCCGGTTACAGCGACCGCGCCGCGCTCGCCGTCGAGGAAGGATTTATATTGCTGCAAAAGCCGTATTCGCTCGAAGCCTTACGGAAATCATTGGCCGAGGCCATACAGCCGCCGCATCGCGATTTCGAGCCGGCCGTTTCGCGCCAGAGCGCTTGAGCGAGCAGCGCCACAGCATGGAAAACCCACCGGACATTTCACCTTGGCCGGAATTACCCTATCCGGCGTGGCGCGACAGTTGCGAGACATTGCATCTGTGCACCCAGATCGTCGGCAAGATCCGGCTGGCGCGAACGCCTTGGCTCAATCATTCCTGGCACGTCGCTCTGTACGTCACCTCCCGCGGCCTGACCACGTCGCCGATTCCCGATGCGGCGCGATCCTTCCAGATCGATTTCGATTTCATCGATCATGTATTGCGGTTCGCAACCAGCGACGGCCAGGAGCGGCAACTGGCTTTGACCGCGCGACCGGTCGCGGCGTTTTACGCTGCGGTCCTGGCCGCGCTCGCCGAACTCGGCATTGACGTCGCCATCGACGACAGGCCGAACGAGCTGCCGAACCCGATCCGCTTCGGCCAGGATTATACGCATGCTTCTTACGATCGGGACGCCGTGCACCGATTCTGGCAAGTGCTGCGCCAGGCCGACCGCGTCTTCGCCGGGTTCCGCACCGCCTTCATCGGCAAATCCAGCCCGGTGCATTTTTTCTGGGGAAGTTTTGACCTCGCGGTGACGCGTTTTTCCGGGCGGCGCGCGCCGCGCCATCGCGGCGGCGTGCCCAATCTTCCCGATGTGGTGGCGCAGGAAGCGTATTCTCACGAAGTCAGCAGCGCCGGCTTCTGGCCCGGCGGCGGCGCGATCGATTATCCGGCGTTTTATTCCTATTGTTACCCCGACCCGGCCGGCTTCCGCACCGCGCGCGTAAAACCGGAAGCGGCATTCTTCAGCGAAGCGATGGGCGAATTCATCCTGCCATACGATGCAGTTCGCACCGCTGCGGATCCCGACAACACGCTGCTCGATTTCCTGCAGAGCACTTATGAGGCCGCCGCCGACGCAGCCCAATGGGACCGCGCCGCGCTGGAATGCGCGTTGGGGCAGCCCCGGGTGCCGCGCAAGCTTTAGAGCGCGATGAATCCGGTCAGGCGCATTGCGGCGCTGTGCCCGACGGCGAGACCCTGAACCTCTCGGCGGCTCGACTTCCACCGCGCCAGCGCGCACACAACTCCGCATTCACTTTAAATAGCGTCGCAACCGCGGAACCCGCGCAACGCCCGGGCGTTATTCGTGCAGTTCAATTCAGGAGGCTGATATGGGTTTCGGTCGAGGTGCTCTGCTTTGGCTAATCGGAATTCCGCTTCCGATCATCCTTATTCTTGCGCTGTTCATGCATCACTAGGCTGACATCGTCAGAAATGAGTTTCGCCGGACCGCGAACGCGGCGAAGCAGAAAACGGCCTCGCCTTCCCCCCCAAAGGCGGGGCCTTTCTCGTTTCGAGGACAGCGCCATGAACGACGATCTTCTCAATAAAGGCCAACGCGACCGAAGCCATATCGCAATGGGCCAGCCGCACGAAGTGCAATACTGGACCGAGCATCTGCGCGTCACGACCGATGAACTGCAACGCGCGGTCGACAAGGTCGGAAATTTCGCCGCCGCGGTGCGCAAGGAATTGGGACTCATGGGGGAGCCGCCAATGACTGCCTTGCAACACGGCGAAAGCCTGCGCCCGCTTAGGTCTGCCGTGGAATGATGCAGTCCATCATCCCGTGGATCGGCGCCTGCGCCGCCATCCTCACGTCGCTCTCCTACGTCCCACAGGTTCGAAAGGCATGGCCGCGCGGGTCGACCCACGATCTGTCGTTGCACATGCTGATGGTTCTGACCGCCGGTTTGCTGCTCTGGATCGGGTATGGCGTGTTGAAAGGCGATTGGGTCATCGTCGCCGCCAACAGCGTCGGCGCGACATTGTCCGGCTGTGTGTTGGCTTTCAAGCTCCGCGACCTGCGGTCGAAGACATAAGAAGACATAAGGGGATTTCATGGCGGTCTGCAGCATCAACTTAGCCGCAGCGCCGTGGAACCTGATCGTTTTGAGCGTGTTGACCGCCAACCGGTTCGGGTCGCGATCAACGAGCAAGGAGCCTACGATGGGGTTTTTTTCGAAAGACATCAAGACAATGGAGGATCTGCTGCTGCACGGGCTGCAGGATATCTATTACGCCGAGCAGCAGATCACCAAGGCGCTGCCCAAAATGATCAGCCAGGCAACCAACCGGGATTTGGCGCAGGGTCTCAAGAACCATCTTGAAGAAACCAGCAAGCAGATCGAGCGGCTGGACGAGGTGTTCAAGAAGCTTGGCAAGAAGCCGTCCGGCACGGACTGCCCGGCCATCGACGGCCTGATCAAGGAATCCGACGCCACTGCTGGCGAGATCGATGACAAGTCCGTGCTGGACGCAGCCATCGTGGCCAACGCGCAAGCCGTCGAGCACTACGAGATCGCCCGCTACGGCACGCTGATCGCATGGGCCGAGGAACTCGGCCATGACGACATTGTCCGGTTTCTGACCACCAATCTGAACGAGGAAAAAGCCGCTAATTCGAAACTCAACTCCGTTGCGCTCCGCAAGGGAGTCAATCGCAAAGCCGCAAGCTGAAGGAAAACGCATATCATGAAACGTACACTTTTCGCCCTCGGGTGTCTGCTGCTCGCAAGCCCCGTGCTCGCTCAATCGGTAGGCGAGAAAACCGGCGTCAATTCGGCGCTCGGCGTCAGCCCGAGCACCGCTGATTTCGTCAAGGAAGTCGCGATCAGCGACATGTTCGAGATCCAGTCGAACACGCTCGCAAAGGACAAGGGCAACGCTGCGGAAAAGACTTTCGCGTCGCAAATGGTCACCGACCACACCAAAACCAGCAACGAACTCAAGGGCTTGGTCTCCGGCGGCAAGGTCAAGGCGGAATTGCCGACCGCCCTCGACAGCGCGCATCAGAGCAAGCTCGACAAGCTCAAGGGCGAAAGCGGCAAGGACTTCAGCTCGGACTTCAATTCGATGCAGGTCAGCGCGCACAAGGACGCGGTGTCGCTGTTCGAACGCTATGCCAAGGGCGGCGACAATGCCGACCTCAAGGACTGGGCCGGCAAGACCCTGCCTGCGCTCAAGCATCATCTGGAGATGGCTGAAAATCTCGACAAGACCAAATAGCAAATCACGGCTCGGCGCGGTTTATCAGCGCCGAGCCGAAGGATTGCCGGCTTCCGGGCTCGACCATCGTTAATCATGGTTTGCAGATGGCGCGAGTCCCGACGGGATCAGATGAAGTCCGGCTTGGCGTTCATCCACCGGAGCTTACAGGGGTCGATATGTCCAAGCGGAAGCCCGAGCAGTCCCAGCAACAGATCAGCAGCGACAACCGCGCGCACAAGAAAAAACAGGGCGGCGGCTTGGGCAAGATGTTTGGCGATATCGCCAACCGCACCTCCCAGGCCGCCGGGCGTGCATCGACTTTCATGGTGGCAGCCGGCATTATCGTGGTCTGGGCCGTCACCGGGCCGGTGTTCGATTATTCGGACACCTGGCAGCTCGTGATCAATACCGGCACTACGATCATTACCTTCCTGATGGTGTTCCTGATCCAGAATTCCCAGAACCGCGACAGCGCGGCCATCCAGGTGAAGCTTGACGAACTCATCCGCGTCAGCGCCGCCCATAATTCCTTTGTTGGAATCGAACATCTGACGGACGACGAACTCGAAGAGATCCGGACCAGATGCGAGAGCCGGGCCAAGGCTGAAAAGGTCGGCGAGGCCTCGGTCGAGAAAGCCGGCGAGAAAGCCAAGAAGGCCGCGGAACGCGCGGTGGGATGATGGCGCGCGCAAAGGACAAGGCGGAAGATAGTGTCAGCCGTCAGACCACGGCAAAGAACATCGAAGCAATCCTGAAGCTTGAAAAGGAAGACGAACGGGATTTGTCGGCATTTCACCGCATTTCCCATACCGTGGGATGGTTCGTCGGGACGATTTATTTCGTCTTTTTTCAAGGTCTTATCGTCCTGTTGTGGATCGGCTTGAACACGAAATTTCTCAATAGCGGCCTGCCGTTCGATCCGTTTCCCTTTGCGCTGCTCTCGACCCTGCTGGCGCTGGAAGCCGTACTGCTGACCTCCTTCGTCCTGATCCGGCAGAACGCGATAGATCTTCGTTCGGAACGGCGCAATCACCTTGATCTTCAGATCAACCTGCTGGCCGAAAAGGAAGCTACCAGCATTCTAAACGTGCTGCGTGAGGTCGCCGACCATCTGGGCGTCGATGTTTCTAAGGATGCCGAACGCGAAGAACTCGCCAAGGATACCGCGGTCGAAGGCATCGCCCGGGACCTCCGTTCCAGGGAGAAAAAATCCTAAGACCCGGCGTAAATTTCCGGAAAAACGCTTTGCGGCGTTTTATCGCCGGCAGCACTCCTGCCGTCTGGAACGCAGGGCTGTCTGGGGCATTGTATTGACCACAATTGTACCGGGGGATTTCAACATGGCCAAGTCGTCGAAGCGCTCAGAGGGCAAGTCCGCCATCCACGATCAGAAGCTCGACCGCGGCGAAGGCGGCGAACTGCATCAGACCGCGCGCGGTGACATTCCGGTGCTGACCACCGCGCAGGGCGGCCCGGTTTCGGACGACCAGAATTCGCTCAAGATCGGACCGCGCGGACCGACCCTGCTGGAGGATTTTCATTTCCGCGAGAAAATCTTCCATTTCGACCACGAACGGATTCCGGAACGCGTCGTCCACGCCCGCGGCTACGGCGCCCACGGCTTTTTCGAAAATTACAAGCCGTTGTCCAAATATACCCGCGCCGACCTGTTCCAGCGCGCCGGCGAGCGAACGCCAGCCTTCGTGCGGTTCTCGACGGTCGCCGGGAGCAAGGGTTCGGCCGATCTCGCCCGCGACGTGCGCGGCTTTGCCGTCAAGCTCTATACCCAGGAAGGCAACTGGGACATCGTCGGCAACAACATCCCGGTGTTTTTCATCCAGGACGCCATCAAGTTTCCCGATGTCATCCACGCCGTCAAGGAAGAGCCGGACCGCGCATTTCCGCAGGCGCAATCGGCCCATGACAATTTCTGGGATTTCATCAGCCTGACGCCCGAAAGCATGCACATGATTATGTGGGTGATGTCGGACCGCGCGATCCCGCGCTCGTTCCGCTTCATGGAAGGTTTTGGCGTTCACACCTTCCGGCTCGTCAATGCCAAAGGCACATCGACCTTCGTCAAGTTTCACTGGAAACCGAAACTCGGCCTGCAGTCGGTGCTGTGGAACGAGGCGGTGAAGATCAACGGCGCCGACCCGGACTTCCATCGCCGCGATCTCTGGACCGCGATCCAAACCGGCAACTTCCCTGAATGGGAGCTGCAATTCCAGCTGTTCGACCAAGCTTTCGCCGACAGCTTCGAGTTCGACGTGCTCGATCCTACTAAACTGATCCCCGAGGAAATACTGCCACCGATCCCGGTCGGCCGGCTGGTGCTCGACCGCATGCCGGATAATTTCTTCGCCGAAACCGAACAGGTCGCGTTCATGACGCAGAACGTGCCGCCCGGTATCGACTTCTCCAACGACCCGCTGCTGCAGGGCCGCAACTTCTCCTATCTCGATACGCAGTTGAAGCGCCTCGGCAGCCCGAACTTCACGCACATTCCTGTCAATGCGCCGAAATGCCCGTTCCATCATTTCCAGCAGGACGGCCACATGGCGATGCGCAACCCGGTGGGGCACGTCAACTATCAGCCCAATTCGTTCGGCGAAGGCCCGCGGGAATCCCCCCAGCGCGGCTTCACACCGTTTCCCGACGTCGAACAGGGCCCGAAGCGGCGGCTGCGCGCGGAAAGTTTCGCCGATCACTACAGCCAGGCACGGCAGTTCTTCATCAGCCAGACCCCCGGCGAACAGCACCACATCGCGGCAGCGCTCACCTTCGAGTTGAGCAAGGTGAAAACACCGGTGATCCGCGAGCGGATGGTGTCCCATCTGCTTAACATCGACGACACGCTGGCGGGCAACGTCGCGACGGCGCTCGGCCTTAAGGCGATGCCGAAGCCGGCCGACGCGGCGATGCCGACGCGACAAGACCTGAAGGAATCTCCGGCGCTCAGCATCATCGAAAAGGGGCCGCAGCGTTTCGAAGGCCGCAAGCTCGGCATCCTCGTCACCGACGGCGCCGACGCGGCCCTTCTGAAGGCGTTGAAGGCGGCGCTGGCCAAGGCGGGCGCCACGCTGGAAATTATCGCGCCCCACGTCGGCGGCGCGAAAGCCAGCGACGGCAGCTGGATCGAGGCCGATCAGATGATCGACGGCGGACCATCGGTGCTTTACGACGCGATCGCGCTGCTGCCCGGGCCAGCCATGGTGGACGGCCTGGTGCAGGAATCGACGGCCCGCGATTTCGTCGCCGACGCTTTCGCGCACTGCAAGTTTATCGGCTATGTCGAGGCGGTGCTGCCTTTGTTCGAAAAAGCCGGTATTGCCGCCTCGCTCGACGAAGGCTGCATCGTCCTCAAATCGCCGAAAGACGCGGCCGGCTTTGTCGCCACCCTCGGCAAGTTACGGCATTGGGCGCGCGAGCCAGGCGTGAAAATGCAGTAAAGCCGGAAAACCCTTTAGCCGTCACACCGCGGTGGCGCGGGCGAACTCTACGTAGATCTCGCGCAGCCTGGTCGTCATCGGACCCGGCTTGCCGTTGGCCACCGTCCGGCCGTCGATCGTCACCACCGCCTGTACGAACAGCGAGGCGCTGGTGATGAAGGCTTCTTTGCCGGCCAGCGCTTCATCCACCGAAAACGCCCGTTCCTCGACGCGAAGCTGCCGTTCCTCGGCCAGCTTCATC
Source organism: uncultured Bradyrhizobium sp. (assembly GCF_964252615.1). Classification (NCBI taxonomy): domain Bacteria; kingdom Pseudomonadati; phylum Pseudomonadota; class Alphaproteobacteria; order Hyphomicrobiales; family Nitrobacteraceae; genus Bradyrhizobium; species uncultured Bradyrhizobium sp. Next base: position 27,015 of record NZ_CAXUNQ010000047.1, on the reverse strand, counting down.
ACCGCCTTCCGGGTGCATCCCGGCAGGATCGCGCTGGAATTCTGCCGGGTCACCAGCACGTCATCCTGGGTCAGGATGAATGCCGACGACGATCCGCCCTCGGTGACCTTGCCGTCCTCGATCATCCAGGCTTCGGCGCAGCCGGCTTCCGCGGCGGCTTGCTTGGCGAGCACCTGCGCCAGCAACGCCACGCTCTTGATATCGCGCCGCGCCCAGCGGATATCGGGCACGGTGACGACTCCGATCCCGGTCTTTGCCGACGCAGCGTTGACGATGTCCTTTGCCGAGGCGAACATCACCAGCGTCGGCTTCGGATGCTTCGGAAATGCGAAGTCGCGCGGAATCGCCGCCCCGCGTGTCACCTGCAGATAGACGAGGCCGTCGGTCAAATCGTTCCGCGCGATCAGCTCTTTCTGGATGTCCACGATCCGCTGCAGCGTTACCGGCAGCGCAAGCGCGATCTCGCCGACCGACCGCTGCAGCCGCGCCAGATGGGAATCATTGTCGATCAGCTTGCCGTCAAGCACCGCGGAGACTTCGTAGATGCCGTCGGCGAACAGGAAGCCGCGGTCGAACACCGACACTTTCGCGTCGGCCGCCGGCACGAATGAGCCATCGACGTAAACGATCTGTTGCAAGAGAATCTCCATGCCTGCACCAAAGCAGCACGCCCTCTTATATGGGATACCTTAACGCATAAGAACCCGTTTTCGGGCCACCCGTTCGACCGTCTAATGCGACAGGATCCTGGACAGGAATTTCTGCGCGCGGTCGCTGCGCGGGCGGCCGAAGAAATCCTCCTTGGGCGCGTCCTCGACGATCTCGCCCTGGTCCATGAAGATGACGCGGTGCGCGACCTTGCGGGCGAAACCCATCTCATGGGTTACCACCATCATGGTCATGCCCTCGCGGGCGAGATCGACCATGACGTCGAGCACCTCGCTGATCATCTCGGGGTCGAGCGCCGAGGTCGGCTCGTCGAACAGCATGGCGATCGGGTCCATCGCCAGCGCCCGCGCGATGGCGACGCGCTGCTGCTGGCCGCCGGACAGCTCGGCCGGGAACTTCCGGGCGTGGTCCTGGAGGCCGACGCGCTGCAGCAGCGCTGCGGCCTTGGCCGCCGCCTCCCGGCGACCGCGGCCGAGCACCTTTTCCTGCGCCAGGCAGAGGTTCTCGACGATCCGCAGATGCGGAAACAGCTCGAAATGCTGAAATACCATGCCGACGCGCGCGCGTAGCTTGGGCAGATCGGTTTTCGGATCGTTGACCTTGATGCCGTCGAGGATGATCTCGCCGCTCTGGAACGGCTCCAGCGCGTTGACGCATTTGATCAGCGTCGACTTGCCCGAACCCGAAGGACCGCACACCACCACCACCTCGCCCTTGGCGACGCGCGTGGTGCAATCCTTCAGCGCCTGAAAGCTCGGCCCATACCATTTATCGACGTGGCTGATCTCGATCATGAACGGCTCGCTAGCGGAGAACGGCGATCCGCGCCTGCAGGCGCCGGACGCCGAACGACGCGCAGAAGGAAATCGTGAAATAAACCAGGGCCGCGAACAAATACATTTCGACCAGCCTTCCGTCGCGCTGCGCGACCTTGCTGGCGGCGCCGAGAAAGTCCGGGATCGACAGCACATAGACCAGCGAGGTGTCCTGGAACAGCACGATGGTCTGGGTCAGCAGCACCGGCAGCATGTTGCGGAACGCCTGCGGCAGCACGACGTAGCGCATGGTTTGGCCATAGGTAAGCCCGAGCGCCTGGGCCGCCGCAGGCTGGCCCCTGGAAATCGACTGGATGCCGGCGCGCATGATTTCGGAAAAATATGCGGCTTCGAACATGACGAAGGTGACCAGCGAGGAGGTAAACGCCCCGACCCGGACCGGGCGGGACGCGCCGGTCAGCCATTGCCCGATATAGGGAACCAGGAAATAGAACCAGAAGATCACCAGCACCAGCGGCAGCGACCGCATCAGGTCGACATAGAGGCCGGCGAACCGGCCGAGCAGCCTGAAACCGGACAGCCGCATCATCGCGATCAGGGTGCCGAACACCAGGCCGCCCAGCGCGGCAAGGCCGGTCAGCGTCAGCGTGAAGGTCATGCCGTCGATAAACAGATAGCCCAGCGAGCGCCGGATCACGTCGAAGTCGAAGTTGGCGAACATCGGCGTCCTCACTTGCCGGTGATGTAGCCGGGGATGGCCACGCGGCGCTCGAGCAGGCGCATGGCGGTCACGACGACGGCGTTGACGAGGAGATACAGCAGCGTGGCCGCGGTGAAGGCTTCGAACACCTGAAACGAAAACTCCTGCATGGCGCGCGCCTGGCCGGTCAGTTCGATCAGGCCGATGGTGATGGCGACCGAGGTGTTCTTGATGGTGTTGAGAAACTCCGAGGTGAGCGGCGGCAAGATGATGCGAAACGCCATCGGCAGCAGCACGTAGCGATATTTCTGCAGCGTGGTGAGACCCAGCGCGGTTGCGGCCAGTCCCTGCCCCCGCGGCAGCGAGTTGATGCCGGCGCGCAACTGCTCGGCGACCCGCGCGGACATGAACAGCCCGATCCCGGCGGCCGCCGTATAGAACGGCGCGTGGGCCATCTGCTTGAGCCAAAGTCCCCACGCCTGCGGCACGATTTCCGGTAATACGAAAAACCACAGGAACAGCTGCACCAGCAACGGCATGTTGCGGAACAATTCGACGTAGGCAAAGCCGATCCGCCCGGCAATGTTCGACGGCAGCGTGCGCAGCACGCCGATGACCGAGCCGAACGTCAGCGCCACGATCCAGGCGCAGATCGCGGTTTGAAGGGTAAGGACCAGCCCCGACAGCAGCATGTCGAGATAGCTGCCGGTGCCGTTCGGCGCCGGCTCGAAGAAGATGCGCCAGTTCCAGTGGTAGTTCACGAACTCACCTCACGGCGATCCGACGTCCGCGACGATCGATTCCGTCATGGCCGGGCTCGTTCCGGCCATCCAGGTCTTTACTTCGCGCTCCGGGCAAGACGTGGATGCCCGGACAAGCCCGGGCATGCCGGTAAAGATGTGGCGTCTTCCGTTGTGCCGCATCGCCGCTACTGTTCTACATCGCCTTGTAGGAATCCGGATCGGGCGAGTCCGACGGCTTGGCGAATTCGTTTTTCAATTCGGGACCCATCGGCACGTTGAGGTTCAATCCCTTCGGCGGAATCTTCGCCATGAACCATTTGTCGTAGAGCTTGGCGCCGTCGGGGCTGGTGTACAGCGCGGCGGTGGCGCCATCTACCACCTTCTTGAAGGCCGCATCGTCCTTGCGCAGCATGATGCCGTATGGCTCGGGCTTGGAGAATGCGTCGGTTGAAATCACATAGGCGCCGGGCTCCTTCGATCCGGCGACCAGGCTCGCAAGCAGGATGTCGTCCATCACGAACGCGACGGCGCGGTCGGTTTCCACCATCAGGAACGCTTCGGCGTGATCCTTGGCCGGGATGATATTGACGTTGAGGTTGCGCGCGGCATTGGCTTCGGTGAGCTGCTTGATGTTGGTGGTGCCGGAGGTGGAAACCACCGGCTTGCCCTTGAGATCGTCGATGGAGCCGATCTTGCTGGACTTCTTGGAGACGAAGCGGCTGGCCGTCAGGAAATGGGTGTTGGTGAAGGAGATCTGCTTCTGGCGGTCGGCATTGTTGGTGGTCGAGCCGCATTCGAGATCGATGGTGCCGTTGGCCAGCAATGGAATGCGGGTCGATGACGTCACGGGATTGAGCTTGACCTCAAGTTTGTCGAGCTTGAGCTCTTTTTTCACGGCGTCGACGATCCGGTAGCAGATGTCCATGGCAAAGCCGATCGGCTTCTGGGCATCGTCGAGATAGGAAAACGGAATCGACGAGTCGCGGAAACCCAAGGTGATCGCGCCGGTTTCCTTGATGTTTTTCAGCGTCCCGGTGAGCTCCTGGGCGTTCCCCTGCCCGGCGCCGAGCATTGCCGCCAGCGCCAAACCCGTCAGATAGCTGCGTTTCATGGTATTCTCCTGCCTGAAACCCTGACCGCGTCGGTCGCTGGATGCTGCACGTGCAACATCCGGACCAGAGGCCGATGGCGCATTCGATCCTTAAATGCATTTATTGACAAGGGAAACTGCGGACAGCGGCGGGGAGCGGCGGCGGCAACCGTGAAACCTATTCGATCCCGCGGCGTTTAGCCTCCTTGCAATCCCGAGGAGACGCGCGATGACGGACACATCTCAGATCAAGCAGCACATGGATGTCATTTCGTCCGACCGGAAAACGGTCGGAAAGGTCGATCATATGGATGGGCCCGATAAGATCAAGCTGACCAAACAAAGCTCGCCCGACGGCCAGCACCATCATTTCATCCCGATATCCTGGGTCGATCATATCGACGAGCACGTCCATCTCAACAAGTCCGGCGCGGACGTCACCTCGCACTGGCAGCACGGGCAATCTTGAGCGTGCATCGGTCGGTCGAACTGCAATTCGAACGGATCGCGCAGGAGTTTGCCGAGTGGCGGGGAGTGTCCGACGACGAACGCTCGCCCGCGCCGGCGTGGTGGTGGGGACCTGCGATGGAGGCCCTCGACGAACCGGACGCCATGCCGGCCGAGTTGTGCGTCAGCTTCGAATTGTCGCCCGGCTCGCGTTATGGCGACGCCGCCGAACTGCTGATGAAGGCACTGGCGGAGCAAACTTCGCTGTCGTGGCCGGATGAATTTCCGAAGAAATTTCCTCAGCCGGATCCGGCATAGCAATGCGCGGGGTGGGTGCGGCGCACGAGCGTCGTCCTATCCCACGCTCCGCTACGATTCTCCGTTGCAGCCGATCGCAACGATCTCGGCTTCGCCGCCCCCCGCCGGCACCACGTCCCCTACTCTCTTTCCGAACAAGGCGCGCGCCAGCGGCGAGGCATGCGACAATGTTCCGCGGGACGGATCGGCCTCGTCTTCACCGACAATCCGGAACGTCTGTTCGCGGCCGTCATCGCGAACGATCGTCACCGTGCCGCTGAACCGGACCTGCGCGGTATCATCGGTATCCGGCACGACGTGCGCGGTGGCGCGCCGGGCGGTCCAGTACCGCAGGTCGCGCGCCGCCTGCGCCATCGCGGCGCGGTCGTCGGCCGCTTGCGCGGCACCATAGGCGGCTTGCGCTGCGGCCACCGCAGTCTCGATCTGCGCCAGGCCCTCCGCCGTGACGTCGTTCGGATGCCCGGAGACCGGCCGATCCGGCAGTTCCCCGACGGCATCGGCGTCGGTTTCCTTTACGAAAGCTCTGCTCATGCCTGGAATATGGGACCGAGGACATCGCAGTGAAAGGCGGAACCCGCCTCGATATGGCAAAACCCGAACCGCCGACTATATCAGCCGCATCCCGGACCGAAGTTCGTAGCTGTGAGAAAACTTGTGATCGTCCTGTTACTGATGCTGATCGTTCCGATCGGCGCGTCGGCGGCCAAATACTGGCTCGGCGACCGTTCCGTCAATTGGCAGGTTGCGGATCGCTCCAGTGCCGGCCTGCTTCCATCTCCTTCCGAACATCCCGAAGCGCTGGTCCGCGTGTTCGCCGCACGCACCGTTCGCTGGAAGGGTATTTTCGCGGTCCATAGCTGGATCGTTTTCAAGGAGCGCAACGCGCGGACCTACACAAGATATGACTATACCGCCTGGGGCGAGCCGATCTGGGTCAATGGCTTCGCCGCGGACGGACGCTGGTTCGGCGATGTCCCGGAGGTCATCGCGGCTGCCGAGGGCGAGGCCGCGGCGCGCATGATTCCGAAAATCCGTGCCGCGATTGCAAGCTACAAGCTGCGATCCTCCGGCGATTACCGTGCCTGGCCGGGACCGAATTCCAACACCTTTGTCGCTGCGGCACTCGCCGCAGTCCCGGAGTTGCGCGCGACGCTTCCGCCCACCGCGATCGGCAAGGACTACCCCTATGATGACCGGTGGATCGGCCTGACGCCGTCACGCACCGGAATTCGCGTCTCGCTCGACGGCTATCTCGGCATCACCGCCGGCTGGGTCGAAGGTCTCGAGGTCAACTTTCTCGGCGCAGTGTTCGGCATCGACCTTCGCCGCCCGGCCATCAAGCTTCCCGGCCTTGGGCGCATCGGCCTCGCGCAGACGTCGGTTGCGCAGCCGCCGTTTGTGGCGCGGGAGCAACGCAAAGGCGATCTAGCAGAATTGACTGGCAGGCAGCGGCGACGGCTCTGACGATGCACGTCACGACGGATCAGCTTCCGAAATCCAACGCCGGTGCCATCACTTTTCCAGCGCGTCGTAAATGATCCGTTTCAGCGCCGGCTGGATGCGGGTTCGCTCGGAAGGCGAATTCTCCAGGAGAATGAAAAACATGTCGTTGGCGGGATCGATCACGAAATAGGTTCCGCTGGCGCCGTCCCATTTGATCTCGCCGATCGAACCGGGCGGCGGCGGAACAGCCTTACCGGAATCGGTGCGGATGCCGAAACCGTAACCGAAGCCAAATCCGTCGCCGGGAAAATAGAAATAATCGCGTTCGACGCCGGAGCCCGGACCGATATGATCGGTCGTCATCGCCGTGAAGGTCGCGGGACTGAGATAGCGTTTGCCGTCGAGCTCCCCGCCATTGAGCAGCATCTGCGCGAAACGGGTGAAATCGCCCATGGCGCTGACGAGGCCGCCGCCGCCGGATTCCCATCGCGTCACGTCGAGCGGATTGCGTTCGACCACCCGGTCGCGAGGCAGCGGCTTGGCGAAACGCGCGCGCTCCTCCGGGTCGGTCAGAAAGAATTTTGTCGTGGTCATGCCCAGCGAATCAAGAAACTGCGTCTTTTCGAACTGGTACAGCGATTGTCCGGATGCGACTTCGATGATGCGGCCGAGAATATCGGTGGAATGGCCGTAATCCCACAGCGTGCGCGGCTGCTCGGCAAGCGGCAGCATCGCAATGCGTTCGGCAAATTGCGCATTGTCGAAATCGCCGAAATAGATATTGGCATAAGCGGTTTTGACCAGGCCGTTGCCATAAAATCCATAGGTGATGCCGGAGGTGTGCAGCAGCAGATCTTCGATGATAAGCGGCCGCCTGGTCGGCACCAGCTCCAGCACCGCCCGGCCGCCGTCGTCCTTCTTTTCGACGCCGACTTTCATTTTCGCGAAGGACGGAATGTATTTCGATACCGGATCGTCGAGTTTCAGCCTGCCCTGGTCGACCAGCATCATGGCCGCGAAGCTGGTGATGGCCTTGGTCATCGAATGCAGCGGGAAGATGGTGTCGGCCGCCATCGGCCGGCCGGTATCGGTGTCGCTGACGCCGAACTGCTTGAAATAGACCTCGCGGCCGTGTTGCCTGATCAGCACCATCGCGCCGGGAATCTTTTTGGTTGCGACTTCATTATCGAAGAAATTGTCGATGCGCTGCAGTTTGTCCGGCGAGAAAGCCGCGGGCTTCGGCACGGCGAGCGCGGCGTCGGCCCATGCCGGCGCGCCCGACAGGCTGCCCGCCAGCCACAGTGGAGCAAGCAGCGCCCTGCGCAGGCTGGATATGAATGTAAAGGCCATGAGGAAACAACCCGGTGCAGCCGCAACGTATTGCATTGCTGCCGCCCGATCCAGAAAGATCGGGACGTTCGGAGATACGCTTCACTCCGCGCGGCGTCGCGCTCGATTTATCTCACGACTGTATCGCGGCTTCCGGCACACCGGTCCGTATCAGCCATTATTTCGTCAGGGAACGCCGGGCGCGCCGCGGGCTGAAAAACGTCTCGAGGAATCGTCCGGATGCGACGAATCGCAGCCACCAATACACCAATCTTCGCGTCTTCATTTCGCTCTCCGGAAGAATGCGGTTCATTCCCTGCTGGTAGCTGCAAACGCGGCGGGCGAATGTGAACTGCTTCACATCATGGCGGCCGGAGTGGCGTTTTTTGCACTGCACGGATGATGGCCGTGGCGTCGTCATCAGCGCGGGTTCACTGCTTGTGTCATAGCGGTAAGATTAGACACGATCCGCCACCCATCGTTGCGACCGGCTTCTGCTTCGTCGGCGCCTGCAGACCCTGTGACGAGGGCGAAGCTAGCTCGCTACCACCGCATTGGTCGGAGTCGGGCGGTCGGTGATCTGCTGGCCGAACAGGCTGCCGACCAGTTCGGTGGCGACGCGGGCGGTGCGACCGCGCTCGTCGAGAAAAGGATTAAGCTCGACGACGTCGACCGCCTGCACCAGTCCGGAATCGTGCAGCAATTCCATCACCAGATGCGCTTCGCGATAGGTGGCGCCCCCCGGCACCAGCGTGCCGACACCCGGCGCCAGATCCGGATCGAGGAAATCCACGTCGAAGCTGACATGCAAAACGCCATTGCGCGCCTTCACCCGCTCGATCACCCGCCGGATCAGCACGCCGACGCCGAATTCGTCGATCTGCCGCATGTCCGCCACCGCGATATTGCGCTCGCGGACCAGCGCCTTTTCCAGCGGGTCGATGGAGCGGTGCCGAACAGATCGAGCTGGGAAGGTTTGATCGACGCGCGCGGCTCAGCGCCCAACAGCCGGTCGAGGCCGGGTTCGCCGCACAGGAATCCCGCCACCATGCCATGCATGTGTCCCGATATCGTGGTGGCGGGGGTGTTGTAGTCCGCATGCGCATCGAGCCACAGCACGAAAAGCTCGCGGCCCTGTTCGTGCCAGTGGCGGGCGACGCCGTTGACCGAACCCATCGAGAGACTATGGTCGCCGCCGAGGAACACCGGAATGGCGCCGGACCCTGCCAGCGTATAGGCGCGTGCGCTGACGGCTTGGATCCAGGCTGCGATCTCGCGGTACTGCCTTGCATTCGGCGGCGAAGCGTCGTCATTTCGCGCCGGATCGGGCTGCGGGACGTCGCCATGGTCCTCCACCGCAAAACCGAGGTTATGCAGCAGCGCTCCAAGTCCCGCGGTGCGCAATGCCGCCGGTCCCATCAGCGTGCCGCGCTGTGACGCACCGACCTCGACAGGAACGCCGAGCAAGGCGATCGATTTCGCAGCATCAGTGCCGGCATGATCGGTCATCCGTGAAACTCCGCCGTTACGCCCGACGTGATCGCTCCACGAGTCGTTCCCGTGAAGGCGCCAGGGCATGGACATATTCCGTCATACGCGGGCTTGACCTGTGTATCCATCGATCTTCGGAAGGATTTTTCGAAGCGGAATGGATCGGCGGGTCAGGCCCTACTGGAAGCACACATCTCATCGTCATGGCCGGGTTTGACCCTGCCGGATTCACACATCTCGTCATACGCGGGCTTGACCCGCGCATCCATCACCTTTGGAAGAATCATTTCGAAAGGGATAGATTGCCGGTCAAGCCCGGCATGACGGCGTGATGTGTGCATCCAGTAGGGTCAAGCCCGGCAATGATGCCAGAGATACGTGCATGCCCTGGCGCCTTCGCGGGGGCGACCGGAGATTTTGGCGATCGAGGGTGAGCATATCGGCCCACCCCGCAACGCTATCGCCGGCTCCTCACCGTCTTGCCTACACTGATGGCAAGGGCAAAGGAATCCTCGAAAGACCGCGTTTCATGCCACCAGCCGAGCGGCACATATAGCACCGAGCCCGGCTTAAGCGTGACGGTACGGCTCGTCCGGCCGAATTCCGCACTCCAGCCGTCGCGCAATCTTGTCGCGACGTAGACGGGATCGTGCAGGCCCGCCGGCGGATCGCTGTTGCGCTCGAGCCGCCATTGCCGGCTGCCGAACAGCTGCACCGCAATGACGCCGACGTCGTCGCAATGGCGCGATATCACCGCGCCCTCGGTCTGCAGGCTCCCGATGCAGCCTCCCGACCGGCGCCCGAGCGCGCGGCACAACGCCGCGATGGTCCGCTTTACCTCGCTGAACTGCCGTTCAAAGTCATTGAAGAAGTAACACGTGGCGGCCCGCCCCGGCGCTTTCGGCATCTCGTCCGCGCGAAGGGTGCGATAGCCGACCAGGCCGGATTTACCGGGAACGATACGGCGGATCGGGGCGCCATAGCATGGCATCAAATCATGAACCGCCTGCATGTCCGCAAGCAGCGCCGCGCCCAGCAAACGCGCCAGCCGCCGACGGCTGCCATGATGCACCACGACATCCGGCCCGTTGAGCTGATCCCGCAGCGAACCGCCTCTGCTTCCGAAAAGCAGCGGCAGGAGGTCGGGATCTGTTCTATCCGACTTCGATGCGCGCAAGCCTGCGGATTTTCGAATACGCGCGCTTGGCCTGGTTTGCATCCTTTGCCTCCAACCAGATACTCGCAAGAAACCCTTCTTCGTTGTCGCCGCCGACGCGATCGCCGACCTGGTGCATCAACCGCACCGCGGCAACGCTCGGCAACTCGTTGATCTCCTCGAATCCGTCGAGCCGGGTAATGACGCCGGTCCGGGGCGCGAACAAAAAGATCATGGCGTGCCGCCGCGCCCGGCGGAATTTCAACGGCGGCAGTTTCTCGCCGAGGATGAGGGATATCCGCGCGGCGCCGACATCCAGATCGGTGAACGTCTCGATGCTGTCTGTCACGCAGCCGGCCCCGATGCGCGGGTTGACCTCGAGAATTCGCGGACCGACGCCGGGCACCCATCGCAGTTCGACGTGGCAGAAGGTGTTGCGCAACCCGATGGCGCGCACGGCCGCAACCGCATGGCTTCGAAGCTGCCGGATCTCGGCGCGGCGAAAGCGCAGCGGAGGAGCGACCAGCAGATGCTCAAGGACAAAGCCGGATTTTTCCTCGACCTCGAGCTTGTCGTGCACGACCAATGGCGTCACGGCGTCGCCCACGACGACGCATTCCACGCTGGCTTCGCGCCCCGGAAGGTACTGCTCGACCAGCATGGATTTCATCGGATCGAAATGAAGAATGGCGCCCTGCCCGGTCCTTGCGGCATGCGGAGCCATGCGGAGTTGCTCGTAATAAGCGCTCGGCATCAGCCGCATCGCCTTCGACCACGAGGCGCGAGCCTCCGCGTCGCCGTTGCAGCGGAAAATCAGGCTCGATCCGACGCCGGTCAGCGGTTTTAGAATGACGGGATAGCCGATCGTGCGCGCGATTCCGAGCAGCGATGCCGTATCGGTGGCGAGCCCGAACGGAATATCCGGGACGTTGGCCTGCGCCAACCGCAGCCTGGTCAGGAATTTGTTGGTTGCCGCCGCGAGCGCATGGACGGGCGAATGAGCCAGCCCGCGCTCGGCGGCGATTTCGGCGACACTCGCATGGAGAAACCCATCGCTCCTGTAAGGGCCGCAGATCGAGTGCAGGCCGCGGATGGCGTAGCGCCGGTCAAACCGGCCGATCAGGCGTTTCAGATTGTCGATATGAAAGTTTCGGGTTTCTATGACGCGCTCGAACAGACCGCTGCCGGCAATGCGGTTGCCGGGGGGACAAATCAGCGCCGTCCCGATGGCCCGCGACGCGGCGGCTTCGGCAATGGCATCCGCGGTGCCGACCCCCATGGTGTCGATATAGACAATAAGCGGCCGGCGCGGGTTCATTTCTCGACCAGAACTCAAGTCGGATTCATCGCGGCCGGTTGGAAACAGATAATGTGCGACAGCCGAGATTTATCGCGGACAGGACGTCCCCGAACCGTCCCGGCTGGTTTTCGCACATGATGTATGACGACGCGACTAACTGGACGATGGCGCAGGCCTATTTCTTCTTGGCCTTTTTGGTTTTCTTCTTGGCCTTCTTCGGGCCGTAGCTGGTCTTTTTCGCCTTCTTCACTTTCTTCTTCTTCATCTTCCGGGTTGATTCTAGCACCACTGCAATGCTCCCATTTTAAACTTGATCGACTCAAGCAGCAAAACCTTGCATCGAGCGTTGCAAGAATCAACATCTTCGGTTGAAAGCGGCAAGTTACCCACCGGCGGTTGCGGCAACACCCGCGAAGATGCCCTGAGTCACGTCGGCCAGTTCAGGACTTCGTCATCGCCGTCGAGATAGTGGGAAACCACAAATCCGTCTTCGTTACGGCTATGCAACGGCGGCAGCTTTTGCTGGCCGGAAAACGCGAGAAACTCGTCCGCAACATAGGGCGACACCGACCGGATATACTTCTTTCCATCGATGAACTGGTAATCCAGCCGTGATCCCGGCCCGATCCTGTGTTTGCCGACCGGAGTTACATAGACATAGGTCGGCGCGTATACTCCAGAGCGCGACGCCAGTTTCGACAGAATGTCTATCCCCTTCTGCACCGACGTGCGCAGATGGTAGGTTCCGGTTACGTCCATGCAATGGAACAGATAGTAGGGAACGATCGACAGCATCACGAACCGGTCGAGCAGCGCCCGCAGCGCCGCGGCGTCGTCATTGATGCCCTTCAGCAATACGATCTGTCCCCGGATGCCGAGGCCGTGCGCCGTAATGCGCTGCAGCGCTTCGGCAACCTCGACCGTCAGCTCGTCGGAGTGGTTGAAGGAGACGCCCAGCGAAAGACTGCGGCCGCGCAGGGGATCGACCGTGGATGGCTTGTTGTACCGGGCCAGCAGGCGGCACAACTCGCCGGTGATATGCTCCGGATTGAACAGGATATGCCGGGTGCCGATCCGGATCTTGTTGACATGCGGAATAAGCGCGATGCCGTCGAGGATGCCTTCCAGCATGTCGGGCCGCGCCAGCGGATCTCCGCCGGTGATCAGCACCGTATCGATGCGGGGATCGCCGGCGATGTAATCCAGCGCGCGGCGGATGTTGTCCTCGCTCATCACCGGCGCGTCGCCCGCCAGGGTCCGCGTCTTCTTGAAACAGTACCGGCAATAGGCCGCGCAATCGAAGTACGGCGTGAGCACGGCGCGGTCTTCGTAAATCCGTTCTATTCCGTAGATTCCCCGGTTGTTCTTGCCCTCTTCGAATGGCGCGTCCCGGCCGAAATCCAGACCTTCAAGATAATACGGTACGAACTGCCGGCGGATCGCATCGGACTTCTTGATGAGGGAACTGAGATAGGGCGTCACCCCGCCGCGGAACCGGCGTGTGACGTCCCGCCGCAGCTTGATCTTCTCCTCGACCGTGAACGCGGTGCTGCGCAGTTCTTCCGGCGTGATTTTTACGAGGCGCTCCGGGCGGGTCAGGATATCAGACATTCGATCCCTCATAAACGCCAGGTTGCAAACCTGCCTGCATAAGGAGAGCCTGATTCGCCGGATTTTGAAAGCCCGTGCTTGCCGCGCTAAGCCGGAATCCGCCGCGTCGCAGCCGGCAGCCCGGCCGTGACGCGCCTCGTCGCTGTATTAAACCAAGGTTCGATCTGTTCTCGCCCGGCCAAGTCGAATAGCATCGGTGCAATGAAAAAGTCATCCGGGAGAATGGCCTAATGGATCGGCATTGGCGATCAGATACGTTCCGAGCGGTATTGCTGGCTGCTTTGCTTGCCGCGCCTTCGCTGGCCGCGGCGGAGACGATGAGCTTCGAAGACGCAGCGGCACTGCTGGGCGCCAGTTGCGGCAAGGACATCGACGACAATTGCCGCGGCGTCAATCTCGACCCGACCCGCCTGAAGGAGTGCCTTTCCCGCAACCAGGACGTGGTTTCTACGCAGTGCAAGGCGGATTACGGCCGGGTTTTCGGCGCGGTCCAGCAACGTGCGGCGGCGCGCGCCGGTGTTTTCAGGGTTTGCGAGAAAGAAGCCAAATTATGCGGCGGGGCCGAGAAAATCGCCGTGCTGCAATGCCTCGCATCGAAGCGCGGCGTCAGCGCGCAATGCACCAAGACCATCACCGACGCGGGGTATCGCTGATGCCGTCGGCCGATCGCCCGCCGCGCGGCGCGGGTGCCCTTGCAGCGCTGCTGATCATGCTCGCGGCGCCTGCGGATCCCGCGCTTGCGCAAGCCGCAGCGCAGGAAAACCTCGTCGATCAGCTCACCGGGCCGGACACCGCGCCGGAGATCGACATCGCTGCGATACGTCAGCAGGCGGTTGAGCGCATGAAAGCGAAGGCGACCGCGCAGCCCGTCAACCGGCCGCCGCTGGTTCCCGAGCTGAACAGGCTGCCGCAAATCAGCCTCGACATACAGTTCGATCCGGATTCCTCCATCATCCGGCCGGGGTCGTATCGAACGCTGGGACGCCTCGCCGATACCCTGACAAATCCGGCGCTGCTGCCTTACAGGTTCCTGATCGTCGGCCACACCGAATCAGGCGGCCGGCGCGATTACAATCTGACCGTCAGCCAGCGCCGGGCCGATTCGATCCGCGATGTGCTGGTGACGATGTTCAAGGTATCTCCGAAGCGGCTTCACTCGCTCGGTCTCGGCGAAGAGCAGTTCAAAGACCCCGCCCGTCCGGCGACGGCAGCGAACCGGCGCATCCAGATCGTGGGCGTTGGAAAAATGCCGGAGCCGTCCGAGAGCCCCGTTGCTGCGCCGGCAAAAAAGCCCCCGCCGCCGGGAAAAAAACCGCCGTCGCGAAAATAGCCAAGGTACCGATGACCAAGCAAATCCGGCTCAACGCCTTCGCGATGAACTGCGTCGCGCATCAATCGCCGGGGTTATGGACCCATCCGCGCGACCGCACCAGCGACTACAATCGCCTGCCGTATTGGATAGATCTGGCGCGAACGCTGGAACGCGGGCGCTTCGACGGCCTGTTTCTCGCCGACGTGCTCGGCGTCTACGACGTGTTCGGCGGCAGTCCGGACGCGGCGCTCCGCAATGCCACGCAGACCCCCGTGAACGATCCGCTGCTATTGATTTCGGCGATGGCGGCGGTGACCGAGAATCTCGGCTTCGGCGTGACATGCACGCTGTCCTACGAGCCGCCATACCCGTTCGCGCGGCGGATGTCGACGCTGGACCATCTCACCGAAGGGCGGATCGGCTGGAATATCGTGACCGGTTATCTCGACAGCGCCGCGCGCGGCGCCGGAAAAGAAAAACAGACCGCGCATGACGACCGGTACGACGTCGCCGACGAATACATGGACGTGGTCTACAAGCTGTGGGAGGGAAGCTGGGAGGATGGTGCGGCGGTGCGCGACCGCGCCCGCGGCATCTTCGTGGATCCGGCGAAGGTGCACCGCGTCCGGCACGAGGGCGCCAACTACCGGCTCGATGCGATCCACCTGAGCGAACCGTCGCCGCAGCGTACCCCCGTGCTGTATCAGGCCGGCACCTCGCCGCGCGGACGCCTGTTCGCCGCGCAACACGCCGAATGCGTGTTCATGTCGGGCCCCTCCGCCAAGGTGATCGCGCCGCGCGTCGCCGCCATTCGCGCAGCCGCCGCGGAAGCCGGCCGCGACCCGGCCGACATCCTGATGTTCAGCATGATGACCGTGATCCTCGGGCGCACCGAGGCGGAAGCCGCCGCCAAATACGCCGACTATCGCCGTCACATCAACCACGAGGGCGCGCTGACGCTGATGTCGGGCTGGACCGGGGTCGATTTCTCGACCTATGACCTCGACCAGCAGGTTCGCCACGTTCACAACGACGCCGGCCGCACCGCGATGGACAACGTCACCCGCGCCGATCCCGACCGGGTCTGGACCGTGCGCGAGGTCGCCGAGCATGTCGGCATCGGCGGCATCGGGCCGGTTCTGGTCGGCACTCCCGAAAAAGTCGCCGACGAGATCGAGGCATGGTTCGAGCTGACAGATGTCGATGGCTTGAACGTCCCGTTTGCGATTTCACCCGGCGATTTCGAGGACATCGCCGATCTGCTAGTGCCGGAACTGGTGCGGCGCGGACGCTACAAGGCCGCCTATCAGCCGGGCACGCTGCGCGAAAAACTGTTCGGCACCGGCCGCGCCCGGCTCGCCGCGCCGCATCCGGCGGCAAGCTATCGATACAAGACGACGGCCGCCGCGGCGGAATAATGATGACCAAAAAAACCGGGAGACGACGGCCATGGCTTTATCCAGACGCGCATTGCTTCAAGGTGCCGGCGCTCTCGCCGCGGCGGGCGCCGGTGCTTCGCCCTTTCGGGCTTTGGCGCAAACGGCATCGAAGCCGATGATCGTCGATTGCCACGGCCACTACACCACCGAGCCGGAGGCCTTGAACGTTTTTCGCGCGGCGCAGATCGCGGCACTGAAGGACCCATCGAAAAAGCCCTCCGCCGCCGAGCTGAAGATCAGCGACGATCAGTTGCGCGAAAGCGTGCAGCCGCAACTGAAATTCCAGCGCGAACGCGGCACCGACGTGACGCTGTTCTCGCCGCGCGCCGGCGGCATGGGCCATCACATCGGCACCGCGGAGACCAGCGCCGAATGGTCGCAGGTATCCAACGAACTGATTTATCGCATCAGCAGGCTGTATCCGGAGAATTTCATCGGCATCGGGCAGTTGCCGCAGTCGCCGGGCGTGCGGCCGGATAACTGCATTGCAGAGCTGGAGCGCTGCGTGAAGGCCTACGGCTTCGTCGCGGTCAATCTCAACCCGGATCCGTCCGGCGGATACTGGCGCGACCCGCCGCTGACCGACCGCTGGTGGTATCCGCTCTACGAAAAACTGGTCGAACTCGATGTCCCCGCCATGGTCCATGTCAGCGCGTCGGCCAACCCGAATTTCCACGGCACCGGCGCCCATTACATCAATGGCGATACCACCGCCTTCATGCAGTTCATTACCTCGGACCTGTTCAAGGACTTTCCGAGCTTGCGGATGATCATCCCGCATGGCGGGGGTGCGGCGCCGTATCATTGGGGACGCTATCGCGGCCTCGCGCAGGACATGAAGAAACCGCCGCTGGAGGAACTGCTGCTCAAGAACGTATTCTTCGATACCTGCGTCTATCACAAGCCGGGCATCGAACTGCTGTTCAAGGTGGTGCCGATCGACAACATCCTGTTTGCGTCGGAAATGGTCGGCGCGGTGCGCGGGGTCGATCCGTTCACCGGCCGCTATTATGACGACACAAAGTTCTATGTCGACGCGCTGCCGCTGTCGGACGACGACCGCCGCAAAGTGTTCGAAGCCAACGCCCGCCGCGTCTACCGGCTCGACCGCACCGAGCTGTACAAGCGGCGCGGGTAGCGCTCGTCATGGCCGGGACGAACCCGGCATGACGCGCTAAACGTTGCCCATAAAAGCAGCTTGAAAAGGCAATGGTGCGCGCTGCATCCTTTTACCCTCAGCCAAGTTATGTCTGGCGCGCATTAGCGGTGCGGGAAATGGGGCATCATGGCCAATCCGATCGAAGAAGGACTTCCCTATCCGCTCGGCGCGCATTGGAGCGGTCAGGGCACCAACTTCGCGCTGTTCTCGGCCAACGCCACCATGGTCGAGGTGTGCCTGTTCGACGGCGGGCGCGAAACCCGCATTGCGCTGCCCGAATACACCGACCAGGTGTTTCACGGCTACATCCCCAACGTCGGACCCGGCACCTTCTACGGCTATCGCGTGCACGGGCCCTATGATCCCGCCAACGGGCATCGCTTCAATCCCAACAAACTGCTGCTCGATCCCTATGCGCGGGCGCATGCCGGCTCGTTGACGTGGAATCCGGCCGTGTTCGGCTACCAGATGGAGAGCGGCGACGACCTCACCTTCGACGAGCGCGACAGCGCCGCCTTCGTGCCAAGGTGCGTCGTGGTCGATCCGGACTTCGATTGGACCGCAGAACCCGCGCGGCAAAACGTGCACTGGGACGAGACCATCGTCTACGAAACCCATGTCAAGGGTTTTACCATGAAGCATCCGGATATTCCGGAAAACCTGCGCGGCACCTATGCCGGTTTCGGTTCCGGCCCTGCGATCGGCCATCTGAAATCGCTGGGCATCACATCGGTCGAACTGCTCCCGATCCACACCTTCGTCAACGACAGCAGTCTGCTCGACAGAGGCCTGACCAATTACTGGGGCTACAACACCATCGGCTTCTTCGCGCCCGATCCGCGCTATGCCGCCGACGTCGCGAACTCCTTGCGCGAATTCAAGGAGATGGTGTCGCGCCTGCACGGCGCCGGCCTCGAGGTGATTCTCGACGTCGTCTACAATCACACCGCCGAGGGAAACCAGCACGGACCGACGCTGTCGTTCAAGGGCATCGACAATGCGAGCTATTACCGGCTGATGCCGGACAACCGGCGCTATTATCTCAACGACAGCGGCGTCGGGAATACCGTCAATCTGGGCAATTCGCGGGTCATGCAGATGGTGATGGACAGCCTTCGCTACTGGGCCGGCCATATGCACATCGACGGTTTCCGTTTCGATCTCGGTATCGTGCTGGGGCGCGATGCCGGCGAATTCGAGGAAGACAGCAGTTTTCTGAAAGTGGCCGACCAGGATCCGCTGCTCGCCACGGTCAAACTGATCGCCGAGCCATGGGACGCCGCCATGCATTACAATCTCGGCGACTTTCCGCCGGGCTGGGCGGAATGGAACGGCAAATTCCGAGACACCGTCCGCGACTTCTGGCGCGGCATGGCGCCGCCCGCAGAGCTGGCAGGGCGGCTGCTGGCGTCGGGCGATCTGTTCAACGAAAAGGGCCGGCGCACCTGGGCGAGCGTCAATTTTATTACCGCCCATGACGGTTTTACCCTGAACGACTGGACCAGCTACAACAACAAGCACAACCAAGCCAATCCGGGCGACGGCGGCGGCGAGGACCACAACCGTTCGTGGAACTGCGGGGTCGAGGGCCCGACCGGCGACAGCGCCATCCTTGACCTGCGCAACCGTCAAAAGCGCAACATGCTGGCGACCCTGCTGTTCTCGCAAGGCACCCCGATGATCCTCGGCGGCGACGAGTTCGGCCGCACGCAGCGGGGTAACAACAACGCCTATTGCCAGGACAACGACATCACATGGTTCGACTGGAATTTCGATGACGAGGGCAAGCTGCTGCTTGCCTTCACCAGACGCCTGATCGAGGTGCTGAAAGCGTATCCGATCCTGCGCCGCAGCCGGTTCCTGACCGGACTGCACGACGGCGAGCTTGACGTCCGCGACGTCACCTGGATCAACGCCGGCGGCGGCGAGATGAGCGGGGCGGACTGGGAGACGCCCTGGATCAAATGTTTCGGCATGCTGCTGGACGGCCGCACCCGCAAGACCGCGCTGCCGCGGCACGGCGAAGATGAAACCGTTTTGATGATCATGAACAGTTTTGACGGCGTCGTCCCGTTCAGGCTGCCCGAAGCGGCTGCGGGCACGCAGTGGTCGCTGCTGGTGGATACCAATATCCCCGACGCTCCCGAAGGCGCACATTTCACGTTCGGCAGCAGCTACGAGGTGACCGGGCGATCGCTGCTGCTGTTCGCGCTCGTTTCGTAAGGTGGACTCCCGTCCTCCGGACGCAGCGCAGCGGGTAGCTATTCGCGAAGCGGCGCGCTGCAGAGCCGTACCGAGCCGTAGTCGCAACGGTCCCGGATCGGCGGAGCGGCATGAAGAATGCCGCTCCGCGTCCGCAACACGATCGGCTTCAATGCAGCCTCGGCGCCTTCAGGAACCTTGCCCGGTCGGATGATTTCACCTCGACGTCGAACGTGTCGCCCTCGCGGTATAGCGTGAGCGGCACGTCGACACCGGCGGGCCCGAGCGCCCAGAGTTTCCGGTAGAACCCCGCCTGGGTTGAAACCTTGTCGCCATTCACCGCCAGGACCACGTCGCCGACCCTGAACTCGGCCCGCGCCGCCGGCCCCTTGTCGGCGATGCCGACCACCACGATCCGGTTCTCGATCTCGTGCGAATACATTCCGAGCCACGGCCGCGCCGGCTTGTTGACACGGCCGAATTTGCGCAAATCCTCGAGCACTGGCTTGAGCAGATCGATCGGCACGACCATGTTGAGATGCTCGGCCCTGCCGGCGCGTTCGCGTTCGAGCTGCAGCGAGCCGATGCCGATCAACTCGCCGCCCTCCGAGATCAGTCCGGTGCCGCCCCAATTGGGATGCGCCGGATAGGTGAAGAGCGCCTCGTCCAGCAGGTATTCCCAATAGCCGGCGAATTCCTGCCGGGCGGCGATGCGGCCGGCCAGCGACCGGGTGCGTCCGCCGACGCCGCCCAATACCACGCGGTCGCCAGGCTTCACCGTGCCCGACGAGCCGATCGGCAACGGTTGAAGATCGATGCGGCCGAGCGCCTGCACGAGGCCGAAACCGGTTTCGAAATCGAAGCCGAGCGCGTGGCCTTCCACCACGCGGCCGTCGCCGAGATGCAGCCAGACGGTTTCGGCCTCGGTGATCAGATAGCCGATGGTCAGCACCAGCCCTTCGCCGATCAGCACGCCATTGCCGGCGCGCTCGGTGCCGAGGGTGTCGGCGGTGAACGCGTCGGTTGGAATGATCGAATGCAAGCCGACCACGGCGGACAATGCGCGCTCGAGGTCGAAGCCGTATTCCTCCGCCCGCGGCTGTACCGCCAGCGGCACTTTCCATTCGGTCAACGAAGGCATTGCGGGTTCTCCGATTCCCCCGGGGAGGTTTTATCACAGGCGCGAGCGGCGCGAAATGCCATGCATCGCCGAAAGCCTGAAACGGGCGCTGTTCTAGACCGGATCAGCCATGGCCGCCATCAGCGTGACTCCTGCCACACCGTGCAGCCAGTCGCTGCTTTTCGGCTTTCTGGTTTTGACGGTGGAATGTGGGCCTGCGTTGCCCCGCCGCAAATTCCGAGGCCTCGGCTACACCTCCACAATCACATAACTGCTCTCGACATGCACCGGAAACGTCTCCGCCACGTAAGGCCCCTTCGCCAGCATCTCGCCGTCCTCGACCGCCACCGGGTAGGTCCGTACCTTGACGCGCTTGGGATCGAACCAGGACTGGCCGTTGCGCATGTCGAATTCCCAGCCGTGCCAGGGGCAGCGCAGCAGTTCGCCGACCCGCGAGCGGCGGTAGACGCCGGGCTCATCGGAGGTCAGCCGCGCGACGCAGGCCGCCTTGTCGAGCGGCGCGCCCTCATGCGGGCAGCGGTTGAGCAGCGCGAAGAACTCGCCGCCGACATGGAACACGACGATGTCGCGGCCATTCACGGCAACCACCTTGTTGCCGCCGGGCGGGATCTCCGTGGTGCGGGCGACGATGTGGCGGGTCATGTCCTAAAAAACATTGCGATCAGAGCTTGTAGAGCGCACGCGCATTGCCGTTGAAGATCTTGCCACGCTCGGTTTCGGTCAGCGGCGTCTTGAACGCGAACCGCGGATCGTCGAAATCCCAGTGCGGATAGTCCGACGAGAACAGCAGGCGGTCGACGCCGACCCAGTCAATCACCGAGCGCAGATGCGCGGCGTTATCGGGCTCGTCGATCGGCTGGGTCGTGAACCAGAAGTGCTCCCTGACATATTCAGATGGCCGCCGCTTCAGATGCGGGACCTCGTCGCGGAACCGCTCGAAATGCTGGTCCATCCGCCACGTCGTCGGCGGAATCCAGCCGAACCCGCCCTCGATGAACACGACTCTGAGCTTGGGGAAGCGCTCGGGCACGCCTTCGATCACCAGGCTGGAGAGCTGCGCAGCCACCGTATGGGCGTTAGATTGATGCTCCTCGGTGTAGAACGACGGCCAGCCGCCGCCGCTCGGCGCGTGGCCGCCATAACCGCCGACATGGATGCCGAGCGGAAGGCCGAGTTCTTCGGCCCTGGCATAGATCGGCCAGTAGCGATGGCGGCCGAGCGGCTCGTTGGCGCGGGGCGAGACGTTGATCTGCACATAGCGGCCGGTTTTTGCGCAGCGCTCGATTTCGGCGACGGCGGCGACGGTGTCGTCCTGCCCGACCAGAATGGAGGCTTTCAGCCGCGGATCGCGATCGCTCCACTGCGCGAGCTGCCAGTCGTTGACCGCGCGCTGGATCGCCGCGCCAAAATCGAGATTCTGCTGCGAGAAGATGAACAGATCGAGCACCTGCAGGATGCCGAACTCGATATCCAGCGCATCCAGATGCTGCTTCTGCATGAACTCGAGATCGGAGCCGGGCGGGCCGCCGGTCGGCGGCCATGCGTCGCGCCGGGCGATCAGCGGCGAAGAGCGCGGATACGGCGTGGTGCCGATATAGGGGGTGCGCAGATGATCGCCGTAGGTTTTGAGATGCTCTTGCCAGCGTTTCGGCAGGAACGGATTGAGGTCGGCGCGCGAATGCAGGCTTGGATGCACGTCGCAATCGATGATGCGCAGCCGGCTTTTCGCGGACGCTTGCTGTTCAAGCAGAGGCCGGTCAATGACGTTCATGCGATCCTCCTTCGAGCGGCCGGGTTCATGCGGCGAGATTCAAGCGCGGAAAGGTTTCGAGCGGATTGTCGGCGCACATCTTCAAGACAAGACCGGCGGGAAGATGCGGCGGGATGGCGTCGTCGCCGTCGAATTGCCAGTGCGGATAGTCGGACGCGAACAGGAACATCCGGTCCGAGCCGATCTGGTCGATGATGTCGGCGACGCCGGCGGCGTCGGGCGGGCTGTCGAACGGCTGCGTGGTCAGGCGAATGTGGTCGCGCATGATCGCCGCCGGCTCGCGATCGATCCACGGCACCTCGACGCGGACGCCGCGCCAGGTCTTGTTGGCGCGCCACATGAACGCCGGCAGCCAGCTGATGCCGGATTCCATCAGCACGGCCTTAAGGCCCGGAAATTTCAGGAACACGCCTTCGTAGATCAGACTCAACACCTGGGCCTGAAACGCCTGCGCCTCGGCGAGATAGTATTCATAGCGATAGGACGGCCAGCCGATCGAACTCGGCGCCTGGCGATACTGGCTGCCGGCATGGATGGCGATCGGCAGTTTGTGCTTTTCCGCAGCCTGATACACCGGCCAAAAATGCCGCCGTCCGAGCAGGGTCTCGCCTTGCGCCAGCACCAGGATCGAGACGAACCGATTGTCGCCGGCGCGCCGCTCGATTTCCTCGATTGCCAGATCGGGCGCCTGCATCGGCACCATGATGGACGCCCGCAGACGCGGATCGCGCGAAAGCCATTCGGCCGCGATCCAGTCATTGATCGCCTTGCAGAAGGCAGCCGCCATGTAGGGATCGTACACCGCCTGCGCGCCGTAGAGCACGTTGCAGATCGCATGCGAGGCGCCGAGTCCGTCGAGGGCCTGACGCTGCACCATTTCAAAATCGCTGCCGGGCTTGCCATCCTTTGGCCGCCAGTCGGGCCGGCCCGACAGCGCCATGCCCGGCGGATAGGAGGTAAGATCAAGGCCATCGATGGCGCGGCTTACCACCTGTTCCTTCCAGTGATCGTCGAGATACGGCAGCAGCGTGGTGCGCGTCCCGCCTACCGCGGGATGGATATCGCAGTCGATCCGCATGGCCATGAAAATTCCCGAACCTGTTTTTGGCGGCCCGGACGCGCCGCCTTTCGAATGTGCCGCCGCCGGCTAAAGAGCGCAAGGGTTGGATGATCAATGAAGGAGTACAAGTTCGCTCGCCCGCCGCGGCAAGGCCGGCCCTTGCAGGCGAAGGCCGGCTGGCGCGATGCGATCTTTCCATGCGGCGGCGGGGCACGGTTGACGCCGAGCTACTGCCTCAAACGGGCCGATGCGGCGTCGGTAAAAGCTGCGCGGGTTCGGCGGGGCTGTATCGTCAGCTACGGCGGCTCTTCCGGCGCACCGCCATGTGCTTCGATGCGCCGTGGTATTTGGAAGCATGATACAAGCGATGGTATCTCGACGTCCTGTGAAGCCTGCCCTTGCGGTGACGCGATCCGGTGGCCTGCCGCTTGGCGTAGGAACTGCGCCAGCTCCGTTCGGTTTCGCTCGCCTGGGATGGCGGAGGTTCGGCGCCTTTGGGTGTGATCGCAATCGGCCTGACGGCCTTAACGGCGTCATCGTTGTCAGCGGCATCCAGTCGATCGGCCTTGGCTAGCGTGTCGGTTGCCGGCGGATCGGAGAGGGGATTCGTTGCAAGGACCTCGGCGGGAAACTTCGTCTCTTGAACGATCGATGCCGTGCCGACCTTTATGAGGGTCAGCGCGGCTAAACCGATTAAACACGCAATGGCGAGCCAAACCGTCCTGATCATCGCCGGTCCCAAGCCTTAAAGCGGCAACCCTAATGGAGTTTCGCAACCCGGTAAACACGGGAAGGGCGGCGGCCATGGAGTTGGCGATTATGGTTAATTGCCGAACGAGCTCGCCGGCTTCGATGCTTTTTCTTGTTCTTACGCCGACACTGACGGTGTTGCTCGCTGACGCCATCAGCCGCTGCGGAATTGGTGCAGAGGATGGATTGCCGGGTCAATCCCCCGCGATGACGCAGCGACACGCGCATACGGTAGGATCAAACCCGGCACGACGGCAGAGACGCGCCTATCTCGCAGGGTCAAGGCCGGCCATGACGGCGGAGATGCGCCATGGCGCACGTCAGTCCGCGAGCTGAAAGCGCTCGAAGCGGTGCAGTTCTTCCTCGATGCGGCGCTTCAGGTCCTTGCGCGGGCGCTTGCCGATCCAGCTCCATTTCTGCACCAGCAAATTGCGGTTCTTGCGGTCGGTCTTGAGATCGATGGCGGCGACAATGTCCTCGCCCACCAGCACCGGCAAGGCGAAATAGCCGAACAACCGCTTCTCCTTCGGCACGTAGGCCTCGAAGCGATGGCCATAGCCGAAGAACAGCTCGGTCCGCTTGCGCTGGATCACGAGCGGATCGAATGGCGACAGGATGTGGATCATGTCCGGCGCGGCGCCGCCGGCATTCTGCAGCGTCGCGGTTTCCGCCCAGTGCTGCTGTTTTCCGGCGCCTTCCAGCGCCACCGGCACCAGCTCGTTGCGGCGGACTCGTGCTTCGATCAAGCGCCGGACCTGCGGCTTGGCCGGCGCGTCGAGATGGCAGATCGAATCCAGACTAACGAGCCCCTGCGAGCGCAGCGCGCGGTCGAGCAGATAGGTCGACACCTGCTTTGCCGTAGCCGGCTTCGGCGGCGCGTCCCAACCGAAATGCCGCTGCATCAGTTCATAGGTCTTGAGCATGCCGTTGCGTTCGCTGACGGTTACGACGCCGGTATAGAAAGCCAGTTGCAACGCCCGTTTCGACGGTTT
Organism: uncultured Bradyrhizobium sp.; assembly: GCF_964252615.1. Taxonomy (NCBI): domain Bacteria; kingdom Pseudomonadati; phylum Pseudomonadota; class Alphaproteobacteria; order Hyphomicrobiales; family Nitrobacteraceae; genus Bradyrhizobium; species uncultured Bradyrhizobium sp. Next base: position 2,116 of record NZ_CAXUNQ010000047.1, on the reverse strand, counting down.
GCGGCTGGCCCACAAATGCTCCTTTTCCGTCAGCACGTCGTCGTCGATGTCGCGGATCGTCAGCGCGCCGTCCTTTCTGATCAGCCGCAACACCTTGCGCAGGTCGGCAGGCTTGACGGACGCGAACCACTTATGGCCCTCGCGCCGGTGCAGCCTCATCTGGGGGATGAAGAAGCGGAAATCCTTGGTCGGCACGTAGGACAGCGCGTGGGTCCAGTATTCGAACACGCTCTTGTCGATGCTCTGAGCCTGGCGCAGATCGGCGCGCCGATACGCTGGAATGCGGGTCCATAGGATGTGGTGGTGGCAGCGCTCGATGACGTGGATGGTGTCGATCTGCACATAGCCGAGATGCGCGATCGCGGATGCCACGGCCTCCGGCCCGTCGCCGAACGGCGCGGAAGTATCGAGCCGCTGCGCGCGCAGCCAGATACGCTTTGCCAGCGCTTTGGTCAGGGGATGCGGTTTGCTCGCGGTCATGAAGCGCGAATGTAACCGGATTCGCGGGGACGTCCGCCTTCAAATTGCGTGCCGGCTCAGGCGATATGCCAATCGCTGTGAATGGCCGCGAAAACCTGGGCGGCGTCGGCCTGATAGGCCAGGCCGACATCTGCCGCCGTGCCCATGGTGCCGTCCGTTCGCGTGAAACCGGCCAGGCCATGGATCGCCGAGCTATCCGAAAAATGCTGTGACGGTCCGATCGGTTCAAGGCCGATGGCCGCAAGCCCAAGGGCATCGGGCGCGTTCACCTCGTCGGGTTGTGAAATACCGTCGCCATTGGCGTCCTGCCAGACCCGGAATTCGCTCCAGCGAGCGTCGCCGAAGTCAAGCTGCCCGTTGTGACTGGTATCGAATACGTCCCGCAGCGCCGCCATATCGGAAGCGGCGCCGGGCGACCACTGGGTGAATACGATTTCCGCAGCCTCGTCGATGACGCCGTCAGGCCCGGATCTGCCATCCGCCCCGAGATCGATGGCGAGAAAGCCGTCACCGGCGCCGGCCCAGGCGGTGTGCTCGCGTCCACCATCGCCGTCCATGTCGAAGGCCGCCGTTGAAGCGCCGAGCTGCACGATGTCGATGCCGCTGCCGTCGAGATCGAGGATCACCGGGTGCGCGGCCGACAGGCTGACGACAAGCGGACTGGCATACCACGCCAGCGTATCCAGCGAATTCCAGATTTGCGTCATATCGGCGGTATGGCTGCCATCGTCGTTGGTGACGTTGCCGATCGAGGCAAATTCCCAGTTGGCGTTGAAGGTCATCGTGAAGGTCGACCACGCGTAGGCCTGACCGACATCGTTGGCGACCAGCGTATGCGTGCCGTCGTCATTGTTCGCAAGCTGCGACACCAGCTGGTGCGCGGCGTTGGTCACCGAAATTTTCGTGGTCCAGCTCTGGCTGCCGGCGACATCATAGTCGTCCTGCCAGCTGCTTCCGCCGTCATTGACGCCAAGCTGGTGGGTGACGTGGCCTTGGGCGTCGGTGTCGGTCCGGAACGAATCCCAGGTGGAGGTGTTGCGGACGTCGTAAATCGTGGTGCTCGTACTGCCGTCCGGATTGTGCACGGTGACGGTGTCGGGTTTGCGGTCGGTGCGTCCCTCGTCGAAGCCGCTGGTGATGTAGTGCTGTCGCGCCGCCACCAGATTATTGCCGTATCCGGCGACGAGATCCGGGTAATTCGCCAGATATTGCACGGCATCGAACGAGGTAAGCGAGCGGTCCTGATAGTAGCCGGTCGTGACATATTGCAGTTCGGCGGCCGCGCGGTCGAGGCCGACGGTATGGATCAGGTCCTTGTTGGAAGCGACATATTCGAGCGGATCGAACGACGCGGTGGCGCGATGCTCGAAGTAGCCGCTGGTGAGGTAATGCTGCGTCGCCGAGGCTGGCGAGTAGCCGCCGGAGATCAGGTCCGGGTTCGACGCCAGATATTCCATCGGATCGAACGAGGCGGTCGGGCGGTGCTGGAAGTAGCCGCTGCTGACATACTGCTGCGCGGCCGTCGCCGGCGTAAAACCCGCCGCGATCAAATCCGGATTCGACGCCAGATATTCCGCCGGGTCGAACGAGGCCGTGGCGCGGTGCTCGAAATATCCGTGGCTGACATAGTGCTGCA
>NZ_CAXUNQ010000046.1:4390-40728 GCF_964252615.1 uncultured Bradyrhizobium sp. | reverse complement strand
ACGTCACCAATCCCGCCGCCGAGGACGACAAGACCTCGCCGATCTACGGCATGCCAGTGCTGCAGGTCTGGAAGGCCGGCACCGTGATGTTCATCAAGCGGTCGCTGGCCTCCGGCTATGCCGGCATCGACAATCCGCTGTTCTACCGCGACAATACCATGATGCTGCTCGGCGACGCCAAGAAGATGACCGAGAACATCGTCAAGGGGATGTAAGGCCGGCCTATTGGCTGGGGCCATGACCGTCCTTAAATGGCTAGCCGCGCTTGCGCTGATGGCTTGGTGCGGCGGGCTTGCCTTGCTGTACCTCGCACAGCGCTCGATTCTCTTCCCCATCCCGGAAACGCGTCGTACCTCGCCGCAAGCCGCCGGCCTGCCGCAGGCTGAAGAACATCTGCTGCAAACCGGCGACGGCGAGCAGCTCGTCGCTTGGCACGTTCCGCCGCAGGTCGGCAAGATGGTGGTGATCTTCTTGCATGGCAACGGCGATATCCTCGCCTGGCGTGCGCCGTGGTTTGCCAAATTGGTCGCCGACGGCACCGGACTTGTGGCGGTATCGTTCCGCGGCTATGCCGGATCGTCCGGGTCTCCAAGCGAAGCCGGTCTGTTGCAGGACGCCGAGGCGGCCTACGCGTTCGCCGCGCAGCGCTACGCGACCGGTCGCATCGCGTCATGGGGATATTCGCTCGGTACGGGACCCGCCGTCGCGCTCGCGTCGAGGCACCGGATCGCAGCGCTGATTCTGGAAGCGCCCTACACGTCGATTGCCGATGTCGCGGCGGCGGCTTTTCCGTTCGCGCCGGTGCGTTGGTTCGTCCGCGATCCATTCCACTCCGACCGGTGGATTGCCGATGTGACCTCGCCTGTCCTGATCATGCACGGGGAACGCGATCTCACAATCCCGATCCGGTTCGGTGAAAAGCTCTACGAATTTGCGCATCAGCCCAAGCAAATGGTACGCTTTGCCGAGGCCGCTCATGACGATCTCGATAGTTTTGGCACCATGGATGTTGCCCGAGCCTTTCTCGCAGGAACCGCAGATCAAGGCCTGAGTAAATGAGCGCTCACGGCCCGATGCCCCGTTCGGCGTGGATTTTTCCCGCGTTCGCCGTCGCGCTGTTCGTGGTCGCCACCGCGCTCGGCTATTCGTTCTCGCCGACGGCTGGCGGCATCGTGTTCGCCGCGATGCTGCTCGTGATCCTGTTCGGCACCGTATTCGCCGCCGTGCATCATGCCGAGGTGATCGCGCAGAAGATCGGCGAACCCTATGGCACGCTGCTGTTGACGCTGGCGGTCACCGTGATCGAGGTAGCGCTGATCGCCACCATCATGCTCGGTGAAAAAGCCGTGCCGACGCTCGCGCGCGATACCGTATTTGCGGTGGTGATGATCGTGTGCAACGGACTGGTCGGCATCTGCATCCTGGCCGGCGGCCTGCGCTACCGCGAGCAGGATGTGCAGGTGACGGGATCCAACCTGTATCTCAGCGTGCTGATCGTGCTTGCAACCATCACCCTGATCCTGCCCAACTACACGCTGACGACACCCGGGCCGCTCTATTCGGTGGCCCAGCTCACCTTTGTCAGCGTCGTCACCATCATCCTCTACGGCGTGTTCCTCTATACCCAGACCATCCGGCATCGCGATTATTTCATCATCGAAGGGGATGTTGTCGGCGGCGACGCGGAGCATGCGTCGGGCCGGACGCTGATGCTCAGCGGCTTTCTGCTGCTGGCCTCGCTGCTGGCGGTGGTACTACTGGCAAAGAAATTCTCGCTTGTGGTGGAAGCGGGTGCAGCCGCGATCGGCGCGCCGCCGGCCTTTGCAGGTATTCTGGTGGCGCTATTGATCCTGCTGCCCGAAAGCGTCGCGGCGATCTCCGCCGCACGCAACAACGATCTGCAAAAGAGCATCAATCTCGCGCTGGGGTCGTCGCTGGCCACCATCGGCCTGACAGTTCCCGCGGTTGCGGTGGTGGCTTATGCGCTGGACAAGACATTGGTGCTCGGCCTCGACCAGCGGGAGATGATATTGCTGGTGATGACGTTCCTTCTGGGCATGCTGACGTTCGGCACCGGCCGCACCAATATCCTGTTCGGGCTGGTTCACGTGCTGGTGTTTGCAGTATTCGTGTTCATGGTATTCGTGCCGTGACGTGCAGGGAGAAGCGGCCATGATCGGCGCAAAATCGGATGTTCAGGTCGACACCGCGGAAGTTCGCATCACCGAATGGCGGCTGCCGCCCGGCAGCGCCACCGGGCATCACATCCACCAGATGGACTACGTGGTGGTGCCGGTAACCGCGGGCGAAATGACCATCGTGGCGCCCAATGGCGAGCGCTCAAAGGCGCAGCTCGGTGTCGGTAAATCCTATTTCCGGAAAGCAGGCGTCGAACACGACGTGCTTAACGAAACCCAAACCGAAATCGTGTTTCTGGAGGTCGAACTGAAGCGGTGAAGGCGCTGGAAACGTTCAATAGAGCCGATTGCCACCGATCTGTCGCAGTTGATCCCTCAATGCGCCTCAAAGTGCCCGCATCAGGAAGCGCGCGGGGAGGCCGGCGATGCTGAAGAAATACGTCTCGAAGTTCACGATCGACATTCTACCCTCGGTGCTTGCCACTATCATCGGCGCCTACATCGTCAATCATTACATCGTCGCCAAGCCCGACGCCCCCGCCACGGCCGTGGCTTCCACCCCTGAGACGAAGAAGGCACCGGACATCGCCGGTATTCCCGAATCGGGTGTCAAGGCGAAGGGCATCTCGGAAAAAGCGCTGCTGGAGAAGACCGCATCGGAACGGCCCGTCGTTGCCGACAGGCCGTCGGAAGGCGCCGGCTTGTCGGTCGAACCGCGCCGGGTTCAGCCGCATGACAAGCCGGCTTCGAAGTCAGCGCCCGCCGCTGCGGCGATTGCGGCGCCGCCCCCGGCGTCTGCCCCGGTCGAAGCCGCGGCCGCGCCGGAACAGAAGCGCGACGCCAATGATCTTGCGCGCGCGGCAATCGAGCGGTTGCGTGGCACCAATGAAGCCTCGCCGCGCGTGCAGGAGGCGGTGCGTAGCCCCGAACTGCTTCACCAAGATGCGCCGCGCGCCGTAACGGCGGCGCCGGTGCAGCCGCTGCCGTCTCCTATCATGGTTTCGACGCCCCGGACCGAATCGACAAATCTGCCGACAGGTTCGTTGGCTATCAAGCCGCCTTATGGCTCCGCGCAGGTCGACGATCCGCGGCGGCCGACGCCGCCTGCCGATATCCCGTCGCAACCGCTCGAGCTTCGTGCGGAAGCGGCCGAAACGGCGCCGCGGGAGCGCACGTCGGTTGCCGAGGACGTGCTGTCGGCGGCAAAGTCGGTATTCCACGCCGTACTGCCGCGGTAGCGCTCTCCTCGCAGTGACGGGACGACTTTACCCGTCCCACGCGCGCGATGCCGCTTCGCGCCGCCTCGTTCCTGGGACGGATTGGCACGGTTATAATCTAGGGGGCGGTAACCTGCCGCCGTCCGAATGCATCGGTCAAAATAATAACGCGGGCGCAAGGCCCGCGTCATGACACTCATCCGAAAAGGTTCAGCGCGGTCCGCGCGGGCCGGCGCCGGGACCGCTTCGCCCGCCCGGGCCGCCGCGATCCGCTCCGGCGCCGGCGCCGAACACGGGCTTCGGCTTCATCGGCAGCAGGCCTTCGCGCTGCAGCTTCTTGCGAGCAAGCTTGCGAGCACGGCGCACCGCTTCCGCCTTTTCGCGGGCCTTCTTCTCGGAGGGCTTTTCGTAATGGCCGCGGAGTTTCATCTCGCGGAAAATCCCCTCGCGCTGCATCTTCTTTTTCAGCGCCTTGAGGGCTTGGTCGACATTGTTATCGCGAACGAGAACCTGCACGCGGCATCCTCTTCAATTGATCGGATTGGAAGCTTTCAGAGGCAGAGAGCCGGCTAAGGCCAGGCCCTCGACTTCAAGGGCGCGGATGTACCAGATCAAACCCGGAATGTCTACCGCCGCAGGTGTCGTTTTGGCCCCATTTCGACGCCGAGCTACGCTATTTGGCCGGTTATTATAACTGGCGTCATTAGAAGGACCTCGACAGGAGTCCGGAGCCAGTCACATACTCTCGCAACACGACTCATCATCACATCGCATCCGAGAATACCATCGGGAGGGATTCGCATGAACGCAAAGAAGTATGCGGCCGAGACGATCGGCACGTTCTGGTTGACGTTTGCGGGGTGCGGCAGCGCGGTGATTGCCGCGGGGTTTCCACAGGTGGGCATCGGCTTGCTCGGCGTATCATTCGCCTTCGGATTGAGCGTCGTGACCATGGCTTATGCCATCGGCCATGTGTCCGGCTGCCATCTCAATCCGGCCGTGACGGTCGGGTTGGCGGCAGGCGGCCGTTTCCCGACCGCGCAGATCCTTCCCTATGTAATTGCGCAGGTCATCGGCGCCGTCCTCGCTGCGGCGCTGTTGTATGCGATCGCGCGTGGCGCCGCCGGATTTGACGTCAGCAACGGTTTTGCTTCCAACGGCTACGACACGCATTCGCCCGGCAAATACGGCATGGCGGTCTGCTTCATCACCGAAGTGGTGATGACGATGATGTTCCTGTTCATCATCATGGGCTCGACCCACGGCAAGGCCCCCGCGGGCTTCGCGCCGCTGGCGATCGGGTTGGCGCTGGTGATGATTCACCTGGTCAGCATTCCCGTCACCAATACCTCGGTCAATCCGGCGCGCAGCACCGGCCCGGCATTGTTCGTCGGCGGGTGGGCGCTGGCGCAGCTATGGCTGTTCTGGATCGCACCGTTGATCGGCGGGGTGCTGGGCGGCGTGATCTATCGCTGGCTTAGCGGAGAACCGACGGGAGTCGTCGAAGGCAAGACGCCGGCGTGACCTCGATCCGCTATTTTCTGTCCGGCGTCACTTGCGTGACGTGTCCCATCTTGCGGCCGGAGCGCGGCGCGCCCTTCCGGTAGAGATGCACGGTGGCCCCCGGCGCGGTGAGCCACTGTTCGTAAGCGAGGACATCGTTTCCGATCAGATTGGTCATGGTGACCGCGCCGTGGCGGACCGGTTTGCCCAGCGGCCATCCGGCGATGGCACGGATATGCTGCTCGAATTGCGAGATCGAGGCGCCATCCAGCGTCCAGTGTCCGGAATTGTGCACCCGCGGCGCGATCTCGTTGACCAACAGTGTCGGGCCGGATGTCGAACCCTGCGTGCTCGGCACCACGAACATTTCGACCGCGAGCACGCCGACATAGTTCATCGCGTTGGCGATGGTTTCGGCGATGCCGCGGGCCTGCGCGGCCAGCTCGTCGGAAATCGCCGCAGGCACCCGCGAAACCTTGAGAATGTGATCGCCGTGCTTGTTTTCGGTGACGTCGAAACATTCCACATGGCCGTCGGCGCCGCGCGCCGCAATCACGGAAATTTCGCGCTCGAACGGGATGAACGCCTCCAGGATCGCCGATCTGGTAGCGAGATCGATCCAGACCCGCTGCAGGTCGTCGCCGTCGCGGATGATCGCCTGGCCTTTGCCGTCATAGCCGAAGCGGCGGGTCTTGATCACGGCCGGAAGCCCGACGCGCGCGATTGCGGCCCGCAGGCCGTCTACCGACGATGCGTCGGCATAAGCGGCGGTGCCAATGCCGAGCCTGGTTACGAAATCCTTCTCGGCGAGGCGATCCTGGGTGGTTTCAAGCACCTTGTATTCAGGCAGCACCGGACGGCGTGCCGCCAGCACCATGGCGGCGGCAGCCGGCACGTTCTCGAATTCGTAGGTGATGACATCGACGTCATTGGCAAACAGCTCGAGCGCCTCAACGTCGGCATATTCGGCGCAGGTGGCGTTCTGCACCACGTCGAATGCCGGCGCATCCGGATCCGGCGAAAACACCTGACACCTGAAGCCGAGGCGGGAGGCGGCCATCGCCAGCATCCGGCCCAATTGTCCGCCGCCGAGAATGCCGATGCTGTCGCCCGGCTTCAGCCTGGCCTGATTCGAAACGGTCACGCAACGCCCTCCGGCCGTTCGCTCACCGCCTCGGTTTGTGCTTTGCGCCAGGCGGTAAGCCGCCCTGCCAGCGCCGGATCGCCCAGCGCCAGCACCGCTGCGGCGAGCAGGGCCGCGTTGATGGCGCCGGGCTTGCCGATCGCCAGTGTCCCCACCGGAATCCCGGCCGGCATCTGCACGATCGAATAGAGCGAATCGACGCCCGAAAGCGCTTTGGATTCGACCGGCACGCCGAATACCGGCAGTTCGGTCAGCGATGCCGTCATGCCGGGCAGGTGGGCCGCGCCGCCGGCGCCGGCGATGATGATCTTGAAGCCGGCCGCCCTGGCGCCCGTGGCGAAGGCGAACAGCCGGTCCGGGGTGCGATGCGCCGAGACGATGCGGGTCTCGCAGGCGACGTCGAGCGCGGCCAGCGTTTCGGCGGCAAAGCGCAGGGTGTCCCAGTCCGACTGGCTCCCCATGATGATGGCAACGGTGGCGGTCATTTAGTTAATTCTGTTGGGGAATGCAGAAACATAGGCCGGATTATAGGTTCGGCCCGAGGTTCGGCAAGGCGTGGCAAGGGGTTCTGGAATGGACTATCCTGTCTTGGTGAACCCGGGCAAGCCATCCGCATGAAAAAGAAGTCGAAACCCACCGCTCTGAAAGCCGTGCAGCGCCGCAAAAGCAGCGTGTCGGCACGCAAAGTCGCGCCATCGCATCCGAGAGCGGCCAAAGCGCGCGCGAAATCGCCGGGGTCTGCCGCGAAATCCGCCGTGCCGATCGCTGCCGACTCCAGACAGACGATTCGCCGGTTGCGGCTGCAACTTGCCAAGGCAGTGGCTCGAATCAGCGAGTTGGATGCCGCGGCGGACCAGGATTTTTTGCTCGATATTCCCAACCGACGCGGTTTCGAACGCGAGCTGAATCGTTCGATTGCCTACATCAAGCGCTATCATGCCTCCGGCGCGCTGATCGTGCTGGACGTCGACCGCCTGAAACCGATCAACGACGCTTACGGCCACGCCGCGGGCGATGAGGTGCTCAAGGCCATCGTCGCCGTGCTGCTGCGGCATGTCAGGTCGTCCGACGTGGTCGGTCGGCTCGGCGGCGACGAGTTCGCGCTGCTGCTGTGGAATCTGAGCGAAACCGACGCGCACGCCAAGGCGGCTTCGCTGGAGCAGGCGGTGGACGGACTTTCGTTCGTGTTCCGCGGCTGCAAGATTTCCGCCGGCGCCTCCGCAGGCGTGGCAATACTCGGCACCCACGCCGAGGCGAGCAAGGCGCTCGAAGAAGCCGACAGCGCGATGTATGTGCGCAAGGCGCAGCGCAGGCATGAGGGACGGCCATGACAGTCGATCCCACCCCGTTTGCGCTGCACGTCCCCGAGACGGATATCGACGATCTGCGCGATCGTCTTGCCCGCACCCGGTTTCCCGATTCTGCACCTGGCCAGGCATGGGCTTACGGCACCGACGTCGCTTACCTCCGTGAACTCGCGGCCTATTGGCGCACTGCGTTCGACTGGCGGACGCAGGAAGCCGCGCTGAATGCGTTTCCGCAATTCCGCGCCGCGCTCCAAGACGTCGATCTGCATTACCTGCACGTGCCCGGCGTCGGCCCTGACCCGATGCCGCTGGTGCTGCTGCACGGCTGGCCGGGTTCGGTATTCGAGTTTCTCGAGATCATCCCGCGCCTCACCGATCCGGCGCGCTTTGGCGGCGACGCGCGCGATGCCTTCACCATTGTTGCGCCGTCCTTGCCCGGTTACGGCCTGTCGTTCCAGCCCGGCATGAAGCGGTTCGGCGTTCCTGAAATGGCGGATGCGGTCGCCGCGCTGATGACCGACGTCCTCGGCTACAGGACGTTCGGGGCGCAGGGAGGCGACTGGGGCGCCGCGGTCACCAGCCGATTGGGCTATGCCTATGCGGATCGCATGATCGGCATCCACATCAATCTGATGATGGCCGCGGGCCGCGACCCCGATGAATTTCCCGATCCGAACGAGGAGGAGCGGCGTTATCTCGGCGATCTCAAGCACTGGCTTCGCGAGGAGACCGGCTACCAGTGGATCCAGGGCACCAGGCCGCAGACGCTGGCGTTCGCGCTCACCGATTCGCCGGCGGGTCTCGCGGCCTGGATCGTGGAGAAATTCCGCGCCTGGTCCGACTGCAATGGCGATGTCGAAACGGCGATCGGGCGCGACCGCATGCTCGCCGACATCACGTTCTACTGGTTCACCGGAGCGATCGGCTCGTCGTTCTGGCCTTATTATGCCCGCCGCCATGGCTCGGCGATCCTGCCGGCCGGCGGCACCATTTCCGTGCCCACCGGCTACGCGCAATTCCCACGCGAAATACTCAAGCCGCCTCGGCGCGCCGCCGAGCGGGTGTTTACCGACATCAGGCGCTGGAGCGTCATGCCCAGAGGCGGACATTTCGCGGCGCTGGAACAGCCGGAGTTACTCGCAGGCGAGGTGCAGGCTTTTTTTCGCGACCTGCGCTGAGCGGCCTACAGCTCGTCGAGATCGTCCGGCACCTCGCCGAATTTTTTCAGGAGTTGAGCGTCGGTGAATTCACCGGCCGTCGGATCGCCGGTGCGGCTGAACGCCACCGCGCCAATATTGCCGGCGACGCGCGCCAACACCTCGGCGCGGCGGATTGCGCCGGACGGGCTCTGGCATTGTTCACCCGAACCGGCCACCGGCGAGCCGGTGTCATCCTTCAGGAACGGCAACGCGACATAATACGTGACATCGGCCATGGCGCGGCTCCGGATGCAGTTGATCGATCAGGCGGCATTGCCCGCTGCGCGGGGCATTCCCGACCGCGCAATTCCTGCAATTCCGTTTCGAGATATTCATTCGCCATGATCAAGGCCTTGATCGCACCGCGCAAATTGCCGCCGCACATCGCGATCGCCTGGTCGCAGGCCTGCTCGTAGTGATTGTTTTCGGTCGGCGGCGCGCAGTCGGACATCGTGGAATCCCCAAGCTGGAAGACATCGTGCGTAATGTTCTCTTTTTGTTCTAAAGGAGTCAAGCGTTGACCCGGGCACGAAGGCCGGTTTCCCCCGCTTTAGTTACGTATCCGCGATGTCGGCGGGTTTCCGGATCGCACTGCGCCTGCTGTCGACCGGGCTGGCCGGGACGAAGGCTGGCTTGATCGCTTAAGCACCGGATCGCTCGATCGCGATTGCGCCGGTATGTTTGCGCGGCAGCAACATCCGCATTGAAATCGGCCGCGGCGCCACCCCTGGCGGCACGCATCCCTGAAGCGTGCCAGAATATAGGCGAACTGGAACGAAAACATAATCCGGAGCTTAACGCCTCTTCAAAGGGAGTGAGACATATGGGTCTGCCGGGCACTAAAGGACCCGTGGTGCTGATCGTCGAAGACGAGTTCCTGTTGCGTATGAATGCGCGCGATTTGATTCAGGCAGCGGGGTTCAACGTTGTCGAGGCGGCCAATGCCGACGAGGCGATTGAGATACTGGAAAGCCGGCGGGACATCACGGTGGTATTTACCGATATCCAGATGCCCGGTTCCATGGACGGCCTTAAGCTCGCCCAAGCGATTCGCGGCCGCTGGCCGCCCATCAAGATCATTGCGACCTCCGGTCATGTCAGCGTGACGCAAGAGGATCTTCCCGAGGGCGGGCGGTTTCTTCCGAAGCCCTACAGTCCGGTCGAGATCATCAGCATGCTTCGCGAATTGACCGGCCCGTAAAAGCCAGACGAACTCACGCGATGATATCCGGCGTGATCTGGTCTTCGATGAAGGCGATACGGTCGCGCAATTGCAGCTTGCGTTTCTTCAGCCGCTGCAGGCGCAGCAGGTCAGGCGCGGGCGATTGATGCAGAGCATCGATTGCGGCGTCGAGGTCGCGGTGTTCCTGCTGGAGGCGGGCGAGCTCGGAGGTGAGTTCGCGCTCATCGTCGTTGGTCATGGTCTACGTTAGCTGAAACCGGATGCGTTTGCGAAGGGGTGCGGAACGCAATGTGAGAAAAGCACGACAGGAATATCGTCCGTGCGGCGGACCGGCGCAAGCCGGCCGGCGTCAGAAAGTTCCCTCACGTTTCATGTCAACTAATACACCATGTGAACGCTCAACTTTTAATACCCATCGACAGCTGCCCAAGCGGGTGTACACTGCGCAGTGCAGGCCGAATCCAAGTTTCACTATCAGGAGACTTCGTATGGCGATACAGGCGCATCTCGTTGAACTCGAACGTAAACATCGGGTCCTGGAGGGCGAATTGCACGAGGCCCTAACCCATCCGTCCACGGACGATTTGCGAATAGTCGAGTTGAAGCGCCGCAAATTGATGGTCAAAGACGAGATCGAGCGGTTGAGGCTCTCGGTCAGCGAGACGCTTCACTAGCGTTTTGGAAGGCTTGGTCCGGCTGCGTTACCACGGACAGCTTTCCATTTTTCAGTTGTCGTATCGGTCAATAATCGTCGCGGCGGCCTTCGGCCATCGCGTGCCTTGTTCTGATTTCAAACCCCCGCCAATTCGCTGATATGATCCGCGATCGCCAGGGACGAGGTGAGACCCGGCGATTCGATGCCGAACAGGTTGATCAGCCCGCCGACGCCATGGTCGCGCGGCCCCTGAATCATGAAATCCTGCCTGGCTACCGCCGGCGGTACGATCTTGGGTCGAATGCCGGAGTAGCTCGGCATCAGCGCGCCGTCCGGCAGGGCGGGCCAGTACCGCCGGATCGCGGGGTAAAACCGCTCGGCCCGTGCCGGATCGACTGCATAATCGATCGCATCGACCCATTCCACGTCCGGTCCAAACCGCGCTTGCCCCGCTAGGTCGAGCGTCAGGTGCACCCCCAGTCCGCCGGGCTCCGGCACCGGATAGATCAGGCGCGAAAACGGTGCCCGCGCGCTGCAACTGAAATAATTGCCCTTCGCCAGATAGGCGGGCGGGATCAGTTCGATCGGCATGCCGTCGATGCTGCGCGCGACCGCCGTCGCCCCGAGCCCCGCCGCATTGATCAGGAGCCGGCATTCGAGTGTCATCGGTGCGGCGCCGCCGACATCAAGTTCGATTCCGCCGGCCGCAGCCTTTGCGCGCTGTAACGGTGCATGGAATGCATAGGCCGCCCCGGCGGCTTCCGCGTCGCCGCGCAGCGCCAGCATGAACGCATGGCTGTCGACAATGCCGGTGGAGGGCGACAACAGCGCCGCGTCGCAATGCAAAGCCGGTTCAAGCCCGCGCGCGGCCTCCCCGCTGAGCACCTCCATGTCGAGGACCCCATTGGCTTCGGCATGGGCCTTGATTGACTGCAGCTTGGCGGTTTCGGAGGGTGTCGTCGCGACAATCAGCTTGCCGCAATTGCGGTGCGCGATGCCATGGTCGCGGCAGTACGCATAGAGCGCGCGCTTGCCGGCCACGCACATCCGCGCCATCAGGCTGCCGGCAGGATAATAGATGCCGGCGTGGATCACCTCGCTGTTGCGCGACGAGGTTACGGTGCCGATGCCTTCCGCCGCCTCCAGGACGACGACTTCAAGGCCCGCCTGGGCCAGCCGCCGCGCGATGGCCAGGCCGATGACCCCGGCGCCGACAACGACGCATTCGACTTTATCCATTCGCGGCCCGGATTTCGAACCGGCCGGATCCGGCGCGATGCGAGCCAGGGCCGCAGCGGAATCGATTCATGGGCCATCGCCTTGTTTGAACGATTCTTTTTCACGGCCTACGTGACCGCGGATCGCTGTTAGCGACACATTAATCATATAGGGCCAATTGCCGTCATTTGACTCAGATTTTCCGGTTGCAAGGGTACGCGTTTACCTGATTCAAACACGTGAAGCCAGACACTCCGGCGGCAATCTGCGGGTGAGGTATGGCTTCCAAGAATTGGCAGGCAGGCGGCAGGATTCCGGGTTTTGCGCTGGCCGTGGCATGCCTGTTTGCGGGGCGATCGGACGCGGCGCGAGCCGCGTCCGGTGGCTTCGCACCCCCGAGCTACATCGGCTCGGCGGATCCGCATTTCGTCTGGGAAGTCCTGATCGGCGGCATCGTGATCGCCTCGTTCGTTGCGGCAGCGGGGCTTTGGGTGATGTCCGCGTTGCGCAAGGCCAGGCGTTCGCAGTTGCGGCGCAACGCCTTCATCAGTTCTGCCCTGAACAACCTCAGCCAGGGCGTCGTCATGACCGATGCGCAAAAGCGCGTCGTGTTCTGCAATGACCGCTATCTCGAAATCTACGGGATGACACGCTCCGACATTCCCAGGAACATGACCGGTCCCGAGCTGCTGGCGTTGCGGCGCAAGCGCGGCGTGCTGGACGTCGGCACCGACGATTTCTATCGATGTGCCGGCGCCGCCGAAGGCCTTGTCACCGAATTGCCCGATGGACGGTCGATCGTCGTAAAATACTGGAAGCTGCCGAACGGCGGCTCGGTGGCGACGCACGAGGACTGCAGCGAGCAGCGCCGACTGGCGCGGCAACTGGCGACCACCACGCAATTCCTGGAATCAGTCATCGACAACGTCCCGGTCTGTGTCGCCGCCAAGAGCATCGAGGACGGCCGCTATATCCTCGCCAACCGCGCGTTCGAAAAATTCTCGCGGCTGTCCCGCCAGGAAATCGTCGGCAAGCGCGCCGACGAAATCTTCAAGCCGGCGACGGCGGCGGGCATCGTGGCGGCCGATCGCGCCGCGCTGGAATCGCCGAACAGTCAGTTTCGCAACGAAATGCTGGTGGAGCGCGGTTCGGAAAAACGCACCCTGGCCAGCAACCGCGTGATCGCCCGCGACGACCAGGACCGGCCGAAATTCCTGATCGCGTTGTTCGACGACGTGACCGACCACAAGTCGTTGTCGCTTGAACTGGAGAGCACCAAGAAGTTCCTCGAACTGATCGTCGATAATATTCCGGTGTCGCTGATCGTCGAGCGCGTCAGCGACGGCAAGTATCTGCTCGCCAACCGCAGCGCCGAAATCATTCTCAACCGCCGCCGCGAAGACGCCACCGGGCTGACCGCCGCCGACATTTTCAACCCGCGCGAAGCGAGATTGATCGTGGCGCGCGACGAAGCGGCGATCAAGAAAAGGGGAATGCTCGCCGAGGAACATCCGATCAGCACCAAGGACGGCTTGCGGCTGTTCCTGACGCGGCGCGTGACGGTGCTCGGCGATGACGGCCAGCCGCAATACCTGATCAAGACCCACGAGGACGTCACCGACCGCCGTCAGACCGAGTCGCGGATGGCGCACATGGCATATCACGACGGCCTGACCGATCTGCCGAACCGCGCGGCGTTCCTGCAGGCCCTGGCGCAGATGATCGAGGCCTGCGCCGGCACCGACGAGCAATTTGCCGTGCTGTCGGTCGACCTCGACGGTTTGAAGGAAATCAACGACGTGTTCGGTCATTCGATCGGCGACAAGCTGTTGATCGAGGTTTCGCGCCGGATCCAGAACTCGGCGCGCGGCGGCGTGGTCGCCCGCTTGAGCGGCGACGAATTCGGCCTGCTGATCGACGGCAAGCAGCCCGATGCCGGCAAGGCGCTGGCGGAGAAGGTCGCCGAAGCGCTTGCGAGCGAATTTCTGATCGGCGGCAAGTCGGTTCGTATCGGCTGCACCACCGGAATTTCGATTTTCCCGCGCGACGGCGCCGATGCGGCGTCGCTGCTCGCCAACGCCGGCGCGGCGCTGTTCCGCGCCAAGGCGAAATCGCGCGGGTCGATCGGCATCTTTGAACCGGAGATGGACCAACAGATCCGCGATCGACGCGTGCTGCATCAGGATCTGTCGCTTGCCATCCGGAACGGTGAACTCTCGCTGCATTTCCAGCCGCAGGCGAGGGCCGGCCACAGCATCGGCAGCAGCGACGTCATCGGTTTCGAGGCGCTGGCGCGCTGGTTCCATCCGGTGCGCGGTTTCGTGCCCCCCGGCGATTTCATTCCGCTGGCGGAAGAAAGCGGATTGATCGTCGAGATGGGCGAGTGGATTTTGCGCGAGGCGTGCCGTGAAGCCGCATCCTGGCCGCGGCCGCTGCAAATCGCGGTCAACCTTTCACCGGCGCAGTTCATGCATGGCGATCTCGTCAGTCTGGCGCATTCCATCCTGCTGGAAACCGGCCTTGCGCCGGGCCGGCTCGAACTGGAAATCACCGAAGGGGTGTTGATCGAGGATTTCGATCGCGGGCTGGCGCTGCTGCGGCGATTGAAGGCGCTGGGCGTGCGCGTCTCGATGGACGATTTCGGCAGCGGTTATTCCTCGCTGAGCTATCTGCAGGCGTTCCCGTTCGACAAGATCAAGATCGACCGCACCTTTGTGATCAATCTCGGACGCAATCCGCAATCGGCGGCGATCGTCCGCGCCGTGATCGGCCTCGGCCATGGGCTGGAGATGTCGATCGTCGCCGAAGGCGTCGAAACCCAGGAGCAGCTCTCCTTCCTCGCGGACGAAGGCTGCAACGCAGTGCAGGGTTACTTTATCGGCAGGCCGGCGCCGATCCTGCAATATTCTGCGCTGGTCGGCCATACCGGCAGCATCGCGGAGCCTGCGCGCAAGGTGGGCTGAAGGTCCGGTAACTCAATCCGGTCACGACGGCTGCGGTGCGGGCGCAAACCTACCGCAGTGCCCTCAGCTCCCTTCGCAGCACCTTTCCGGTCGCGGTCATCGGCAGGCTTTCGACGAACTGCACGAAGCGCGGATATTCGTGCGCGGCGAGTTGTACTTTCACGAAATCCTGGATCTCGCGCGCCAGCGCGTCGCTGGCTTCAAAGCCCGGCCGCAGCACGATCCATGCCTTGATCGCCTCGGTGCGGATCGGATCGGGAATTCCGACCACCGCCGACAGCGCCACTGCGGGGTGCTTCAATAAGGTGTGCTCGATCTCGGACGGCCCGATGCGATAGCCGGCCGAGGTGATGACGTCGTCCTCGCGGCTGACGTACCAGAAATAGCCGTCCGCATCCTGAATGCCGAGATCGCCGGTGAGCAGGAATCCGCCGGCGATCTTCTGAGCCGTGGCTTGCGGATTTTTCCAATACTCGATCATGGTGACGGGGTTCGGCTGGCGCACGCCGATGATGCCACGCTCGCCGCGCGGCTGTTCGCGGCCCTGCTCATCGACGATGCAAACGTCGAAGCCGGGCGTCGCCTTGCCCATCGATCCCGGCCGGATCGGAAACAGCCTTGCATTGCTGCCGATCACAAGATTGCATTCGGTCTGGCCGTACACCTCGTGGGCATCGATTCCGAATGTCCCGCGCACCCAGTCCAGCAATTCGGCGCCCAGCGATTCGCCCCCGGTCAGAATGCTGCGCAGCCTGACGCCCTGCGATCTTACGCCTGCCTGCCGCATCAGCTTGATTGCGGTCGGCGGCAGGAACACGTTGCGGACGCCGTGATCGGCCATCAATTGCATCGCGGCCTGCGGCTCGAACTTCCTGGCGCGGTGTCCCACCACCGGCACGCCATGATACCAGGCGGCAAACAGCGCATTGTAGAGGCCGCCGATCCAGGCCCAGTCCGCCGGCGTCCACATCACGTCGTCGGGTTTGGGCAGGAAATCATGGACCATCTCGACACAGGGCAGATGGCCGAGCAGGGCGCGATGCGCGTGCAGCGCGCCCTTCGGATTTCCCGTGGTGCCGGAGGTGTAAATGATGATGGCAGGATCGTCAGCCGACGTATCGACGGTGGCGAAATCTTCCGGGGCATCTTCGATCGCGGTCCAGAACGATTTGGCGCCGGCGTGTACGGCGCCCGACGTGACGTAGATATCCTGCAGATAAGGCAGCCTATCGCGGATCCTGGCGAGCTTTTCCCAGCCGGTTTGGTCGGTGATGACAGCCTTGGCGCCGGAATTGGCCAGACGAAACTCCAGCGCGTCCTCACCGAACAACGTAAACAGGGGCACCGAAACCAGTCCGGCGCGAAATGCCGCCAGATGCGCGATCGGCAACTCCAGCGACTGCGACAGGAATACGGCGACGCGATCGCCGCGCGCTAGTCCGTCGGCCTTCAGCGCGTGGGCGAAACCGCAGGACAGCGCGCGCAGCTCGTCGAATGAGGTGCGCTGCGTACCGCCGTCTTCGTCGACAAAGATCAGCGCGATACGTCCGCTGCCGTCGGCATGACGATCGCAGCACGCATCCGCCATGTTGAACCGCTGCGGGATGTCCCAGCGGAAGCCGCGATAAAGCCGGTCGTAGTCGGTGGTTTCGATGAGCATGAGCGGGCCTCGATCTTCCGATCTGGTCGTTCCCGTAAAGGCGGGGACGACATCAGGGGGAGTCACCCCGTCAGCGACGCCTTGACCATTGCGCTGGCCTTGCCGAAATCCATTTGCCCGGCGTATTTGCCCTTCAGCGCGCCGATGACCTTGCCCATGTCCTTCATCCCCGCGGCGCCAGTCTCGGCAATAACCGACGCGATCGCGGCCCTTACATCGTCCTCCGACATTTGCTTCGGCAGATAGGCCTGGATGATCGCGATCTCCTCACGCTCCTGCGCCGCCAGTTCGGCGCGGCCGCCCTTGTTGTAGAGCTCGACCGATTCCTGGCGCTGTTTTATCATTTTTTGAAAGACGCCCAGCAGATCGTCGTCGCCGAGCGGCGGCTTGCCCTGGCCGCGCGCGTCGATGTCGGCATTCTTGATGGTCGAACTGACCATGCGCAGGGTGGAGAGCTTGCGCTCGTCCCTGGCCCGCATCGCGTCCTTGATGGCGTTGTCGATGTCGTCGCGCAGCATCGTGTTGTCCTCGTGTTGTCAGCCTGATCTAGACGGGCGGTGGCCGCGAAACAACTCAGATCCGCAGCCATTCGACCAGCGCATCCGCCGTCGCCTGCGGACGCTCCGGTTGGGGACAATGCCCGCAGTCCGGAATAATGACCAGTTTCGCCCCGGCAATGCCCTCCGCCATCTCCTTCGAGTTGGTATTCGGGATCAGCAGGTCCTGATCGCCGGTCAACACCAGCGTTGGGCACCTGATGGCCGCCATCGTTGGCCGCGAATCCGTTCGTGTCATGATCGCGGTCTGGTTGTTGATGAAGCCTTCGGCCCTGACATCGTCAGCCATGTCGTGAATGAGCTGGCGCAAGCCGGCATCGCCGGTGCGCGACGGGTGCACCAGCAGCGGGAACAGTTCGTCGATCAGGTCGTGAAGGCCGCCAGCGCGGGTGCGGGCGATCGACGCACGCCGTCTCTCGCTGGCCTCCGGCGTGTCCGGCCTCGCCTGGGTGTCGATCAGCGCCAGCTTCGCCACCCGCTCCGGCGCCTGCCGCATGATCTCGAAAGCGATATAGCCGCCCATCGAATGCCCCGCGAGCGCGAAACGCGGCGGCGCCTCGGCGAGCAACTGGCGCGCGATCGCGCCGATATTGTCCTCGCGGATATGATTGGCCACCGTCACCGGGCCATGTCGCCAAAGTGCCGGAACAATGGGCGCGAATATTCTCGGGGATGACACGAGACCCGGAACGAGCAGAATCGGAATCGTATTGTCCATGAGATCGCGCCCTCGAACCGGTCATCCCCGGGCTTGTCCCGGCCATCCGCGCCTTAATAGCATAACCGAAGGAACGATGTGGTGGCCGGATCAGCCCTATCGTATCCGCTCCGCGGTCATTGCCGGCTTGACCCGGCAATCCATCCCCTTCGACACGACTCCTGCGAAGATGGATGGATACGCGGGTCAAGCCCGCGTATGACGCGATGCGCGAGTCTGGCAGGGTGTCAAGCCTGGCCATGACGAAGAAAAACGGTGCTCCGGCTTTGACGCCGAAGCGTGCGGCGACTATGTAATGCGCTCATGACCCAAACAGAAAACTCGACCGCCTGGCCGGACCTTAAGCCGACCGCGCTGCTCGTGCTTGCCGACGGCACCGTGCTGGAAGGTTTCGGCCTCGGCTCGGAAGGTCGGGCGGTCGGCGAAGTCTGCTTCAACACCGCGATGACGGGCTATGAGGAGATCCTCACCGATCCCTCTTATGCCGGGCAGCTCATCACCTTCACCTTTCCGCATATCGGCAATGTCGGTACCAACGACGAAGACATCGAGACCGTGAACATGGCGGCGACGCCGGGCGCGCGCGGCGTGATCCTGCGCAGCGCCATCACCGACCCGTCGAACTACCGTTCGGCGCGGCACCTCGACGAATGGCTCAAGCGCCGCGGCATCATCGGCATCTCGGGCATCGACACCCGCGCGCTGACCGCGCTGATCCGCGGCAGGGGCATGCCGAACGCGGTGATCGCCTATGCCAGGGACGGCGGGTTCGATCTGCATGGATTGAAGGAGGAAGCCCGTCAATGGCCGGGCCTCGAAGGCATGGACCTGGTGCCGATGGTCACCTCCGGCCAGCGCTTCACCTGGGACGAAACGCCGTGGGCGTGGGACAAGGGTTTCGGCCGACTGACCGCGCCGGAATTCAACGTCGTCGCCATCGACTACGGCATCAAGCGCAACATCCTGCGGTTGCTCGCGGGCGAAGGCTGCAAGATCACCGTGGTGCCGGCGACCACCTCGGCGGAGGACATCCTGGCGATGAAGCCGGACGGCGTGTTCCTGTCCAACGGCCCCGGCGATCCCGCCGAAACCGGCAAATACGCGGTGCCGGTGATCCGCAAGGTCATCGACTCCGGGACGCCGACGTTCGGAATCTGCCTCGGCCATCAGATGCTGGGCCTGGCAGTCGGCGCAAAAACCAAAAAGATGCACCAGGGCCATCACGGCGCCAACCATCCGGTCAAGGACGAGACCACCGGCAAGGTGGAAATCACCTCGATGAACCATGGCTTTGCGGTGGACCAGGCGACATTGCCGAAGGGTGCGACGCAGACCCATACCTCGCTGTTTGACGGCTCCAATTGCGGCATTCAGCTCGAGGGCAAGCCGGTATTCTCGGTGCAGTATCACCCCGAAGCCTCTCCGGGACCGCGCGACTCGCACTATCTTTTCAAGCGCTTCGCCGACCTGATGCGGGCGAAGAAGAGCGGGTAATACTTTCCGTCATTGCCGGGCTTGACCCTACTGGATGCACACATCTCGCCGTCATTGCCGGGCTTGACCCGGCAATCCATCCCCTTCGAAACGACTCTTCCGAAGATGGATGGATACGCGGGTCAAGCCCGCGTATGACGAGATGTGGGAATCCAGTAGGGCTTGACCCGGCAATCCGTCGTTTGAAGAGTGATGGATGCCCGGATCCAGTCCGGGCATGATGCGGAAACATGAAGTCAAAAGCTCTGGCGTGTCGGTTGAGGGTTTAGTATGATGCCCATCATCATAACCGGACCTCACCCCATGGATGCCGCATCCGTCCCGCCTGTCGAGTATGGCGTCACGCCGACCGACGTCATGGCCTCGATGTCCGGCGTCGCGTTCGTCCGCGCCATCTTCGAGGGCAAACTGCCGGCGCCGCCGATCATGCAGACCATCGAGCCGTTCGACTGCACCGCCGAGCCCGGCGTGGTGGTGATCAACAGCATCCCGGGCTTGCGGCATTACAATCCGATCGGCTCGGTGCATGGCGGCTACGCCGCGACGCTGCTGGATTCGGCGATGGGCCTGGCGGTGCATTCGATGCTGCCCGCGGGGACCGGCTATACCACGCTGGAATTCAAGATCAGCTTTATCAGGGGCATGACCAAGGACACCGGTGCCGTCCGCAGCGAAGGCCGCGTGCTCAATGTCGGGCGCCGCGCCGCCAGCGCCGAAGCGCGCATCACCGATTCGCGCGGCCGGCTACTCGCGCACGCCACCACCACCTGCCTGGTATTCGAAATTCCGGCCGGAACATCGCCGGGCGGCCAAGGTTGATGCCGCAGGAATTTGCCGGGAGAATCCAGCCATGTCGGTGGTCAGCGACGGCATCAAACCGCGCACCTTCATCTTTGAAGACGACGGGCTCGTGCCCAACAATCCCCTGCCGTTCGTGGTCTACAAGCAGGCCATCGATATCGGTAACGGCCACCCGGAAAAAACCATCGAGGGACTGTTCGGCGCCAACGGATGGGGCGAGATGTGGCGCGACGGCGTGTTCGATTACCTGCACTACCATGCAACGGTGCACGAGGCGCTCGGCGTCGCGCGTGGGCGTGCCCTGGTGAGATTCGGCGGCGACCGCGGCAAGGAGATCGAGATCGCGGCGGGCGACGTAGCGATCCTGCCTGCCGGCACCGGGCATCAATGCGTTTCACAGAGCCCGGATTTTTGCGTCGTCGGCGCCTATCCGCCGGGGCCGAAGATGCACGTCACGCTGCCGACGCTGGAAAACCACGCCAAGGCGCTGAAGACGATTCCGAAAGTGAAGGTGCCGGAGACCGATCCGGTGCTGGGAGAAGGCGGGCCGCTGGTGAGATTGTGGCGGGAATCGTAGTCCGCAGCCTGTAGAGTGGGCACGGCGCGAAGAGCGCGTCGTTGCCCACCCACGAAGCCGGGCTGCCTAGTCGGCGATGCCGGCGTCCGGCGGATCGATTCCGAGCGCGGTTGCGAGCGCGATCAGATGATCCTGTTCGTCGAGCAAAATCTCGCGAATGCTTTCGGCGATGGAAAATTCGTTCAGTTCGTCGGCTTGCCGGACGCGCCGCCGGTATTGCCGGATCGTCTCTCGTTCGTTGTCGAGGTCGAATTGCAGCATCTCCTCGGCCTTCTCCGAGGTCTTCACCGGCTTCGGCGTAACTGACGGCATACCGCCGAGATAATCGATATGGTTGGCCACCTTGAGCGCATGCGTCAGTTCTTCCTTGGCATGCACCTCAAGTTCCTTGGCGATGTTCATGTATTGCGCGCCCCTGAGAACCTGCGAGTAATTCACGTAAGCGATGATCGCCTGGTATTCGCGCGACAAATCTTCGTTCAGCCCGTCAATGAGCATCTTGCGCGTGATCGTCTGGTCGGATTTGGCCATGTCGTCTCCTGTCAGGGTCTGGCTCGATTTGAGTCGGCGTCTCCGTGCGGGGGCCGACGGCAAAGTGACTGGGCCGAGGCCTCAATCCCTAGAAAAGCTCTATATCTCTCCAACACAGCATTATAAAGCCGGTCCACCACTGGAACAAGGTAAGCGGGCCCTTCATGGACGACTGGATCGACTATTACGATTCGACGCATACGATTTATGCGAGCAAGTTACACCGCGACGTGCACTTTCGGGTGATCGCGAGGGATATCGCCGGATACATCTCCTCGCCCGACGCCGTGGTGCTGGATTACGCCTGCGGCGAGGCGCTGTCGGCGGGGCGGGTGGCCGATGCCTGCGCCAAGCTCATTCTCGCCGAGCCGGCCCCGGGCGTGCGCGGCCGGCTGATCGCGCGCTTTGCGCCGAACACCAAAATCCGCGTGCGGTCGCTCGATGATCTGCGGCACATGGAAGAAAAGTCCGTCGATCTCGCGGTCATGAATTCGGTCGCGCAGTACATGACATCAGACGAACTCGACGCCGCTTTCGCGGTGATCCGGCGGCTGCTGAAACCGGGCGGCCGCCTGGTACTGGGGGATATCCTGCGGCCGGAAGTCGGCATGGGCCGGGATGTGCTGGCCCTGCTGAAATTCGCCGCAGCCCATGGCTTCCTGAAGGATGCGTTTTACGGTCTGGCCTCTACGGCGCTGTCCGATTACCGGCAGTTGCGCGCCCGCGTCGGGCTGCAGCGCTACGGCGAGGCCGAGATGATCGCAAAGCTCGCGGACGCCGGGTTTACGGCCTCGCGCGCGCATCAAAACATCGGGCATAATCCGTGGCGGATGACGTTCGTGGCGCGGCATGCGTTTTGATGCAGGTCATCGCAAGGCGCCCCTGCAACGAAGCAATTCAGTCTGCGCCGCGCTCTGGATCGCTTGGCGGAGCCTGTCATCGGGCGATTGGCGCGACCCGTTGGCTCGTAATGGGCAAAGCCGGTGAGTTAGGGTTAACCAAGGCTAAACGTGGTTTGCCGCGGCCTGATGGCTCATGATGGGCATGGCCCGGTGGCGGAAAGCGTCGACGCGGGAGCGGTGCATCGCTCTTTATCCTGGTTCGAATCCAGGCCGGGCCTCCAGCCTTCGGCGCTCCGCAGCTTAGGCCAAGGCAAGCCAAACATCGCGCCCCGGACGTAGCAGCGCGTGGCTGTTCGCGAAGCGGTGCGCCGCAGAGCCCGGACCGTACCAAACACCTAAACCGTCATGCCGGCCTGACCCCGCCGGATTCACATCTCGGCCGTCATTGCCGGGCTTGACCCTACTGGATTCACACATCCCGTCATACGCGGGCTTGACCCGGCCATCCATCCCGGTTCTGCGCAAACGTTATGACAGCGTCAGGGCTAAATGCTAACAGCAGACGCCAGCAACAGCATCCAAACCGGGAAGAAAAACTCATGCCTGCCGCAGCGACCATCGCACCCGCCCCCGCGAAATCCGCGCTTGAAACCTCCACCATCCGCGCGATCTCGTGGCGGCTCATTCCGTTCCTGATGCTGGCGTATTTCCTCGCCTATCTCGACCGCGTCAATCTCGGCTTCGCGGCGCTGACGATGAATGCGGAATTGAAGTTTTCGCCGCTGGTGTTTTCGTGGGGCGCCGGCATTTTCTTCATCGGCTATTTCATTTTCGAGGTGCCGAGCAATCTGGCGCTGGAAAAATTCGGCGCCAGCCGCTGGATCGCGCGCATCATGGTGACCTGGGGCATCATCTCCGCGGCGATGGCGCTGGTAAGCGGCGAATGGAGCTTCTATATCCTGCGCTTCCTGCTGGGCGTGGCGGAAGCCGGATTCTTTCCCGGCATCATCCTGTACCTGACCTACTGGTATCCGGCCGAATATCGCGGACGCTTTCTCGCCGCCTTCGCCATCGCGGTCCCGGTTTCCACGGTGATCGGCGCGCCGGTCTCCGGCCTCTTGCTTGGGCTCGACGGCGCAATGGGGCTGAAGGGCTGGCAATGGCTTTTCATCATCGAAGGCATTCCCTCGGTCCTGCTTGGCGTCGTCACCTGGTTCTATCTCACCGACCGGCCCGAAAAGGCGGATTGGCTTGACGCGGAGCAGAAAGCGTGGCTGTCGTCGCGGCTCGCCGCTGAGAATGCCGCCAAACAGGCGGCGACGCATCTGACGCTGGGGCAGGCACTGACCTCGCCGAAGGTGATCACGCTGAGCCTGATCTATTTCGGATTCGTCGGCGCGTTGTATGGCATGCAGTTCTGGCTGCCGCAGATCGTCAAAGCCTTCGGCTTTTCCAACGCGCAGACCGGCTTCGTCACCGCGGTGCCCTATCTGTTCGGATCGATCACGATGATTTTGTGGGCGCGCCA
Organism: uncultured Bradyrhizobium sp.; assembly: GCF_964252615.1. NCBI lineage: Bacteria > Pseudomonadati > Pseudomonadota > Alphaproteobacteria > Hyphomicrobiales > Nitrobacteraceae > Bradyrhizobium > uncultured Bradyrhizobium sp. Next base: position 17,493 of record NZ_CAXUNQ010000046.1, on the reverse strand, counting down.
TTCCGATCAGACGCGCGAGCGGGTCTGGCATGTGGCGCTCGGGCTGTTCGTTACGGCGATCGGCCTTGGTATTTCGGGCCTCGTCACCGACCCGATGATCACGATGCTTGCGCTGATCGTCGCTGCGATCGGCATTTTCTGCACCTTCGGCGTGTTCTGGACCTTGCCGACCGCTTGGCTCAGCGGCACCGCGGCGGCGGGAGCCATTGCGCTGATCAATTCGATCGGCAATCTCGCCGGATTCGGCGGGCCCTATCTGATCGGCTGGGTCAAGGAAGCTACCGGCAGCACCTCGACCGGGCTTTTGGTGCTGGCGGTGCTGCCGCTGATCGGCGGGCTGCTGGTGTTTCTCGGCGGACACGAAACCAGGGCCGAGTTCGCGGGGCAGGCGACAAAATAGCTTCCCCATTCCCGGGCGCGCATCTTCGTGTGAGCGGGGAATCCAGTGCCGGGCGCGAAGCCTGGATTCCGGACTCGCAGTCAGCGGCGGCGGGAAATGACAAATCGTTCACAAAATCCTGATTACTGACGAACATTGACAATCGTCAGTAAATAATCGACACTTCTCTTGATGTTTCATTGAGGGAAGCCGTCATGTTTACCCGTTCGATTTTCGCTAATTATTACAAGCTTTTAACTGGGGCGGGCATAGCTTTTCTGGCAATTGCGCTGGTTGGCTGCAATGAGAAGGTGGCCGAGAAGTCGGCGCCCGCGCGCCCAGTTCTGGTCGCCACCGTGCATTACGGCGCCGAATCCCCCGAACGCAGTTTCGTCGGCACCATCAAGCCCCGGATCGAAACCGACATGGGCTTTCGCGTGCCCGGCAAGGTCGCAAAGCGCCTGGTCGAGGTCGGCCAAGCCGTCCATGCCGGCCAGCCCCTGGCCACGCTGGATGAAATCGATCTGAAGCTGCAGGCGGAGCAGGCCCAGGCGGAATTTTCCGCCGCCACCGGCGTGCTGGCGCAGGCCGCCGCGTCCGAAACCCGTTCCAGGGAATTGCGCATAAAGGGCTGGACCACCGACGCGCAGATGGACCAGGCGAGGGCCGCCGCCGACGAAGCCCGCGCGCGCCTCAATCGCGCCGAGCGCTCGGTCGAACTGACCAAGAACAGCCTGTCCTACGCGACGCTGGTCGCCGACGACAACGGCGTCGTCACCGCGACCCTGATCGATGCGGGACAGGTGGTGGCGTCAGGCCAGACCGCCATCCGCGTTGCGCGTTTTGCCGAGAAGGAGGCCGTCGTCGCCATTCCCGAGACGCTGGTCGGCCGTGCCAAAGACGGCACGGCTTGCGTGACGTTATGGTCCGAGCCGAACAGGAAATACGCCGCGAAGCTGCGTGAGATTGCGCCCGCTGCCGATCCCGCGACGCGCACCTATCTGGCGAAATTCGCACTGCCCGATGCCGGCGACACGGTGTCGCTCGGCATGACCGCGACGCTGACGCTGGCCGATCCGGCCACCGAACGGGTGGCGCGGGTGCCGCTGTCGGCATTGTTTAGCCAAGGCGGCGCTCCCTCGCTCTACATCGTCGACGGCGCCGGCGACGTGGCGCGAAAGCTGGTCGCGGTGAAATCCTATGAGAGCAACGACGTCCTCATTACGGGTGGCGTGGACGAGGGTGCCAAGGTGGTCGTGCTCGGCGTGCAGAAACTCGATCCGGCCCAGAAGGTGCGGGTCGTATCGTCGCTGTCGTTCTGAGCGAATCCATCATTGCAGGCGAAGCGGCGAAGCAGGAATAGGAGGGTTGCAATGAAGCGGTTCAATCTCTCGGCCTGGGCGGTCAGCCATCCCGCGCTGATCCTGTTTCTGGTCGTGGCGCTTAGCGCCGCCGGCTTCTTCTCTTACCAAAGGCTCGGCCGCGCCGAGGATCCATTCTTCACCGTCAAGGTGGTAAACGTCTCGGCGATCTGGCCAGGTGCGACGGCTGCGGAAATGCAGACCCAGGTCGCCGACCCCATCGAGAAGAAGCTGCAGGAACTGCCGAACTTCGAGAAGGTGCAAACCTATTCCAAGCCGGCCTTCACTGCAATGCAGGTCACCTTCAAGGATTCGACCTTGCCGAAAGATGTGCCTTATCTGTTTTATCTGCTGCGCAAGAAACTCGCCGACGTGCAGGGCCAGTTGCCGGCCGGCCTGCTCGGGCCCAACGTCAACGACGAATTCTCCGACGTCGATTCGATTCTCTACATGATGACCGGCGACGGCGCCGACTACGCGCAGTTGAAGAAGACTGCGGAGGGCCTGCGCCAGCGGCTGCTGAAAGTGCCTGGAGTAACCAAGGTCGACCTCTACGGCACCCAGGATGAAAAGATCTATGTCGAATTCTCGCACGCAAAGCTGGCGACTCTCGGCATCACGCCGCAGACACTGTTCGATTCGCTTGCCAGGCAAAACAACGTGACGCCCGCCGGGACGGTGGAAACCTCGTCCCAGCGGGTACCGCTGCGCGTCACCGGCGCGCTCGACGGGCCTAAGGCGGTGGCGGAAACCCCGGTCGAGAGCGGTGGCCGGGTGTTTCGCTTGGGGGATATCGCCACCGTCACCCTCGGCTATGTCGACCCGCCGACCTTCACGGTGCGTCAGGAAGGCAAGCCCGCGCTCGGCATCGGCGTGGTCACCGCCAAGGGCGCCAACATCCTTGAACTCGGCAAGGATGTGCAGAAGGCCGCCGACGAATTCATGAGCGCGGTGCCGCAGGGCGTCAGCCTCGAGCAGATCGCCGACCAGCCGAAAGTCGTCGAGCATGCGGTCGGCGAATTCGTGCATTCCTTCATCGAGGCGCTGGCGATCGTGCTGTTCGTCAGCTTCGTCGCGCTGGGCTGGCGCACCGGAATCGTGGTGGCGCTCTCGGTGCCGCTGGTGCTGGCCATCGTCTTCATCGTGATGAACGCGATGTCGCTGGACCTACATCGCATCACGCTGGGCGCGCTGATCATCGCGCTCGGACTTTTGGTCGATGACGCCATCATCGCGGTCGAAATGATGGTGGTGAAGATGGAGCAGGGCTGGGACCGCATGCGCGCCGCGTCCTTTGCCTGGGAATCCACCGCGTTTCCGATGCTGACCGGCACGCTGGTGACCGCCGCCGGCTTCCTGCCCATCGGCTTTGCCAGCTCCGCGGTCGGCGAATACGCCGGCGGTATCTTCTGGATCGTGGCGATCGCGCTGGTCGCGTCTTGGTTTGTCGCGGTGATCTTCACGCCCTATATCGGCGTCAAGCTGCTGCCCAACATCACGGTCCATCACAACCACGATCCGCACGCGGTCTACGAGACGCGGGTCTATCGCATCCTGCGCGGCATGATCGCGTGGTGCGTCGAACATCGCATCAAGGTGGTCGCGGCCACTGCCGGTATTTTCGCGCTTTCCATTGTCGGCTTCGGCCACGTGCAGCAGCAATTCTTTCCGTTGTCGGAGCGGCCGGAGCTGTTTCTGCAACTGCGCCTGCCCGAGGGCACCGCGTTCAACGTCACCGAGAAGTCGGTGAAGAAGGCGGAAGCGCTGCTTGAGGACGACCACGATATCTCGACCTATACCGCCTATGTCGGCCAGGGCTCGCCGCGGTTCTGGCTTGGGCTCAATCCGCAATTGCCGAACGAGGCCTTTGCAGAAATCGTCATCGTCGCCAAGAATGTCGAAGCGCGGGAGCGCATCAAGGCGCGGATCGAAAAGGCGGTCGACGGCGGCACGCTGACCGAGGCCCGCGTGCGCGTCGACCGCTTCAACTTCGGCCCCCCGGTCGGCTTCCCGGTGCAGTTCCGCGTGATCGGCCCGGATCCCAACACCGCGCGCGACATCGCCTACAAGGTGCGGGACGTGGTTCGGCAGAACCCCAACGTCAAGGACCCGCAACTCGACTGGAACGAACAGTCGCCGTACCTCAAACTGGTGGTCGATCAGGACCGCGCCCGTGCGCTGGGGCTGACGCCGCAGGATGTCTCGCAGGCATTGAGCATGCTGATCTCGGGTGCCCCGGTCACCACCGTGCGCGACGGCGTCGAAAAGGTTGGCGTGGTTGCACGCGCTGTGCCTTCCGAACGGCTTGATCTCGGCCGTGTCGGCGACCTCACCGTCACCTCTCGCAACGGCGTCGCGGTGCCGCTGGCCCAGGTCGCGAACATCGAAACCGCCCACGAAGAACCGATCCTGTGGCGGCGCAACCGCGACATGGCGATCACCGTGCGCGCCGACGTGGTCGACGGCGTACAGCCGCCGGACGTCACGAACCAGATCTGGCCGAAACTGCAGCAGATCCGCGACGGCCTGCAACCGGCTTACCGCATCGAAGCGGGTGGCGCGTTTGAGGAATCCGCCAAGGGCAACGCCTCGATCTTCGTGCTGTTTCCGCTGATGGTGATCGTGATGTTGACCCTGCTGATGATACAACTGCAAAGTTTCTCACGATTGCTGCTGGTATTTCTCACGGCGCCGCTCGGCATTATCGGCGCCTCGCTCGGATTGAACATCGCCAACCAGCCGTTCGGCTTCGTGGCGCTGCTGGGCCTGATCGCGCTGGCCGGCATGATCATGCGCAACGCGGTGATTCTGGTGGACCAGATCGAGACCGACGTATCGCACGGCCTGACCCGCAAGGAGGCGATCGTGGAAGCCACCGTCCGCCGTGCGCGGCCGGTGGTGCTGACGGCGCTGGCTGCCATTCTTGCCATGATCCCGCTGTCGCGCTCGGCGTTCTGGGGCCCGATGGCCATCACCATCATGGGCGGGCTGTTCGTAGCGACCTTCCTGACCCTGCTGTATCTGCCGGGCCTCTATGCCCTCTGGTTCCGCAACAGCCTTGAACAGAGCGGCCGCAGTGAACATCTCGACCTTGCGCCGCAGCATCACGGCGAACCGCGACAACCCGCATTTCCGCTTGCCGAGGCAGCGGAATAATTGAACAGTAAGCGCTGATATGACAATGGTCGCCGACACCATCGAAGCCGATACGCGAGCACGGATTCTCGCGGTGGCGGAGCGTTTGTTCCGGGAAATCGGCTATCAGAAGACCACCGTTGCCGACATCGCCAAAGTGCTGCGGATGAGCCCGGCCAACGTCTATCGCTTCTTCGATTCCAAGAAGGCGATCCACGAGGGCGTAGCGCGCGGCTTGATGGGCGAAGTCGAGGATGCGGCGCAGGCAATTGCGTCGGGGCCGGGGCCGTCGGCGGTTCGGTTGCGTGAACTGATGAAAACCATCAACCGAATGAACGCGGAGCGCTATGTCGGCAATTCCAAACTGCATGAGATGGTCGAAATCGCCATGCAGGAAAGCTGGCAGGTCTGCGTCGCGCATATGGAGCAGATCACCGGCACCATTGCCGAAGTGATCGCTTCGGGCGCGGCGTCCGGCGAATTCGAAGCCCCAGACGTGCCGCTGGCGGCGATGTGCAGCTGCAGTGCGATGATGCGGTTCTTCCACCCGCAAATGATCGCGCAATGCGTCGACAAGCCCGGCCCGTCGATCGACCAGATGATCGATTTCGTTTTGGCCGCACTCGCGCCGAAGAACACGAAGTAACGGATCGTTGCGAGCGTAGCGAAGCAATCCGCAAGCCGCAGAATCCAGGCGGGATTGCTTCGTCGTTTCGCTCCTCGAACGACGGGAAATAAGAGAAGGATATCGGCGTGGACGCCTCGACCCCCAAGGACCTGCACTACTACGAGCCGAAAAACGGCCACGGCCTCCGGCACGATCCGTTCAACGCGATCATCGCCCCGCGCCCGATCGGCTGGATCTCGTCGCGCGATAAGAACGGCAACATCAACCTCGCGCCCTACAGCTTCTTCAACGGCTTCAACTACCACCCGCCGATCATCGGATTTTCCTCGACCTCCTGGAAGGACAGCGTGGTCAACATCCAGGAAACCGGCGAGTTCGTCTGGAATCTCGCGACCATGGATCTGGCGCAGCAGATGAATGCCACCGCGGCGCATGTGGCGCACGACGTGAGCGAGTTCACCATTGCCGGGCTGACGGCGGCGCCGGGCAGGCTTGTCAACGTGCCGCGGGTCGCGGAAAGTCCGGTCTCGTTCGAATGCAAGCTGACGCAGATCGTCCAGTTGCAGGGCGCCGACGGCAAGAAAGCGCAGGCGTGGCTGACGCTCGGCGAAGTCGTCGCCGTCCATATCGACAGGAGATTCATCAAGGACGGCATCTATCAGACCGCATTGGCGCGTCCGATCGTGCGCGCCGGCCGCAAGGGCGATTACTTCGAAATCAGGCCGGATGCCATGTTTGAGATGGTCCGGCCGGACTGAGCTTTTCGGAATGCTTGGGTGCCCGCATCATAGCCATGACGGCTAACCGGACCGCTTTCAACCATCTGCCGCGTTGACCGAGGTGCCAAACCGCACCACGATATGGCTTGCATCGCCTACGGGGTGCCCTCATGCCCGGCTTAAGTCATCGCCAATCCGAAATCCTCAACATCGCCCGCGCCTTCGGCCGGGTGATGGTGGAAGACCTCGCCCGCCGTTTCGAGGTGTCGGCGCAGACCATCCGCAAGGATCTCAACGACCTCGTCGACCATCGGTCGCTGACGCGGATCCATGGCGGCGCCATCATTGCCTCGGGGGTCGAGAACCTCGCCTACGAGGCGCGCCGCTTCGTCGCCGCCGACGAGAAGAAGGCGATCGGTTTTGCGGCCGCGTCGCAAATCCCCAATGGCTGTTCGCTGTTCATCAACATCGGCACGACGACGGAGGAGGTCGCCAGCGCGCTGACCTCGCATGAGGACCTGCTGGTCATCACCAACAACCTCAATGTCGCGATGCTGCTGTACCGGCATCCGCGCATCGAGGTGATCGTCGCCGGCGGCACGGTGCGCCGCGCCGACGGCGCCGTGATCGGGTCGACCGCGATCAGCCTGATCGGCCAGTTCAAGGTCGACTATGCCATCATCGGTGCCTCCGCGATCGACGAGGAAGGCGCGCTGCTGGATTTCGATTACCGCGAAGTGCAGGCGGCGCAGGCCATCATCGCCAACGCCCGCAGCGTCATGCTGGTTGCCGACTCCACCAAACTGCGGCGCAGCGCCCCGGTTCGCATCGCCCATATGAGCCAGATCCAGACTTTCGTCACCGACGCCCCGTTGCCGGCTGGGCTTGCGAATATCTGCCATACCCGCGGCATCGCGGTGATCGAGGCCATGCCCAAGGCCGAAGGCGACGCCGAGGAAGCCGACGCCGAATCCATCGTAACTCCGATGCGGGCGAGATAACTGCATCGCTTCAGCAGTCGCGGTCCATCCTTCGAGAGTGGCGCACGGCCTGAAGGATGACGGCGGTGGATGCGGTGACTGCAACTGATCTACGTCGGCCGCTCGCCAATGCTGAGGTCTCGCATCCCTCGCCATCGCCGTAGGGGTACCTGCCCTGTTTCACGGCGGCTTCTGAAGGAATGTCGCAAGCTGTTTGGTTAATCGTTGTTGCTTTCGTTTTTGGTTGTGCTTTAATCCAAATCGAAAGCTAATTCGCTGAATCCGAAGAAATCAGCGAATGGTGCATGCCTTTGCCGGGATTGTGCGCCAGAACAAGCAACAGAGGGAGCGTCGGTGGGTCAGGTTTTCGACCTCGCGATCATCGGCGGCGGCGTTAATGGCTGCGGCATCGCTCGCGATGCCGCCGGGCGCGGCAATTCCGTTTTCCTTTGTGAAATGAACGACTTGGCCAGCGGGACATCATCCTGGTCGACCAAACTGGTGCATGGCGGCCTGCGTTACCTCGAATATTACGAATTCCGCCTGGTCCGCGAGGCGTTGATCGAGCGCGAGATCCTCTGGCAGATCGCGCCCCACATCATACGGCCGCTGCGTTTCGTACTGCCGCACCATGCGGGTTTAAGGCCGGCGTGGCTGCTGCGACTGGGCCTGTTCCTGTATGACCATATTGGCGGCCGCAAGCTGTTGCCGCCGACGCGGTCGGTTGATCTCGCCCGCGATGAGGTCGGGCGGCCGCTGGTCCCCGGCCGCTACGCCAAAGGTTTCGAATATTCCGACTGCTTTGTGGACGACGCCCGGCTGGTCGTGCTTACCGCGCGCGATGCGGCCAATCGCGGCGCCGAGATCCGCACCCATACGCGCGCGGTTCAGATCAAGCAGGCCGATGGAATCTGGCAGGTCACCGTCGAGGACCGTTTCTCCGGCCAACGCTCCGCCATCAGCGCCCGCGCGCTGGTCAATGCCGGCGGCCCCTGGGTCGAGCAGGTGCTGGCATCCGGCGCCGGCGTCAACGCACGGGCCAAGGTACGTCTGGTACAGGGCTCGCACATCGTGGTGCGGAAATTGTATGCCCATGACCGCGCCTACATGTTCCAGAACAGCGACGGCCGCATTGTCTTCGTCATCCCCTATCAGGATGATTTTACGCTGATCGGCACCACGGATCGTGATTACGACGGCGATCCCGCACAGGTGAAGGCTTCGCCCGAAGAAGTAAAATACCTCTGCGACGCCGTCAGCGAATATCTTGCCCAGCCGGTCAAGCCGGCGGATGTCGTGTGGACCTATGCTGGCGTCCGTCCGCTCTATGACGACGGCGCCAGCGAAGCCAAGGCCGCGACCCGCGATTATGTGTTCGAACTGGACACGCCGGGCGGCGCGCCGCTGCTGTCGATCTATGGCGGCAAGATCACCACCTATCGCCGCCTCGCCGAGGAGGCGCTGGAGCGCCTCGCGCCATATTTGCGCGGCGCCAAGGAAAACAAAAAGGCGCGCGAAGGCTGGACCGCGGGATCGCCGTTGCCTGGCGGCGATCTGGATGTCTCGGCGATCGCGGCGCTGACCGCCGAGTTGCAGCGCGGCTATCCGTTCCTCATCCCGGCGCATGCAAGTCGCCTGGCCCACGCTTATGGCACGCGCGCCAACCTGGTTCTGGGCGCTGCGAAATCCTTTGCCGAACTCGGCCAGGCGTTCGGCGCCACGCTGACGGAGAGCGAAGTCAGGTACCTGATGGCGAACGAGTGGGCCTGCACCGCCGAAGACATCGTGTGGCGGCGGTCCAAACTGGGATTGCGCCTGTCGGCAGCCGAGATCGCCGCCATCGACGACTGGATCGCCGCGAACCGCATCCCGCATGAACGGCCCTTGCTCGAAATGGGAGGGCGGACATGAGCGTCACGCTCGACCACATCACCCGCGCGGTCGACGGCATCCCGACCATCCGCGATGTCTCGCTTAAGCTGGAGCGCGGCACGCTGAGCGTGCTGCTGGGGCCGACATTGTCGGGCAAGACCTCGATCATGCGGCTGCTCGCCGGCCTCGACAAGCCGACCTCCGGCCGGGTTCTGGTCGACGGCAGCGATGTCACCGGCGTCGACGTGCGCAAGCGCTCGGTGGCGATGGTGTATCAGCAGTTCATCAATTATCCGTCGCTCAGCGTCTACGAAAACATTGCATCTCCCTTAAGGGTGCAAGGCAAGCCGCGCGCCGAAATCGAGAGACGGGTGCAGGAAGCCGCAAAGCTGTTGAAGCTCGAGGCCTATCTGCACCGCACGCCGCTGCAACTGTCGGGCGGCCAGCAGCAGCGCACCGCGATCGCCCGCGCGCTCGTAAAGGGCGCCGACCTGGTGCTGCTGGACGAACCGCTCGCCAACCTCGACTACAAGCTGCGCGAAGAGCTGCGCACCGAGCTGCCACGCATCTTCGAGGCTTCCGGCGCGATTTTCGTTTATGCCACGACGGAGCCTTCGGAAGCCTTGTTGCTGGGCGGCCGCACCATTTGCATGTGGGAAGGCGAAATCCTGCAGAACGGCCAGACCTCCAGCGTCTATCGCCGTCCCGACACCCTGCGCGTCGCGCAGGTGTTTTCCGATCCGCCGCTCAACATTGTCGGCATCGAAAAGCACGACGGATCGGTGCAATATGCCGGGGGTGTACAGGCCCCCGCCAGCGGGCTCTATGCAGGCTTGAGCGACGGCCCCTATCGCGTCGGTTTTCGCGCGCACCAGTTGGAGGTGGCGAGCGGCGTCGCCGACCGGCACGCGTTTTCCGCCACGGTGACGGTGACGGAAATTACCGGCTCGGAAAGTTTCGTTCATCTGAAGCGCGACGATCAGAACTGGGTCGCGGTGCTGCAGGGCGTGCATGAATTTGCGCCGGGCGACACGCTGGATGCGGTGCTGGATCCCAACGACCTGTTCGTGTTCGACGCCGCCGGCCGATTGGTCGCCGCGCCTGGTGCGATGTGAGGAACACGGCGCATGGCCCGCATTGACCTCGTCGATCTTGCGCACACATATAGCGGCAATTCAGCCGATCCTGAATCCTACGCGCTGAAGCCGATCTCGATGACCTGGCGGCAGGGCGGCGCCTATGCGCTGCTCGGACCGTCCGGCTGCGGCAAGACCACGCTGCTCAACCTGATCTCCGGAATCGTGACCCCGTCGCGGGGCAAGATCCTGTTTGACGACATCGACATCACGCCGCTGTCGACGCAGAAGCGCAACATCGCACAGGTATTCCAGTTTCCGGTGATCTACGACACCATGACGGTGGGTGAGAACCTCGCATTTCCGCTGAAGAACCGCGGCGTACCGAGGCGGGAGATCGACGCGCGGGTCGCCGAGATCGCCGGGCTGCTCGATCTTACGCCCTATCTCGCCCGCAAGGCCACCCGCCTGACCGCCGATGCCAAACAGAAGATATCGCTCGGGCGGGGCCTAGTCCGTTCAGATGTCGCGGCAGTGCTGTTCGACGAACCGCTGACGGTGATCGATCCCGAGCTGAAATGGCAATTGCGATCAAAGCTGAAGGCGCTGCACCGCGAGCTTGATCTGACCATGATCTATGTCACCCACGACCAGACCGAGGCGCTGACCTTCGCCGACACCGTTGTGGTGATGCATGACGGCCGCGTCGTACAGAGCGGCACGCCGGCGGAACTGTTCGACAAGCCCGAACATACCTTTGTCGGCTATTTCATCGGCTCGCCCGGCATGAATATCGTGCCGGCGCAAGTGCACGGACGAGAGGCCGTTATCGGCGGGCACCCGATCGCGCTGAACCGCGCCTACGACCACCTGCCGTCCGGCGCAACCATCGAGGTCGGCGTGCGTCCGGAATTCGTCACGGTCGCGCCGCCGGCGCTGGACCTCTTGACCGCCAACGTCGAACGCATCGACGATCTCGGCCGGGTTCGCTTCGCGCGGGTGCGGATCGGCGACGTGAAATTCAATGCCCGCGTGCCGGCGGGGTTTTCGATTCCAGGTGCGCAGGCCGGATTGAAATTCGATCCCGCGCGCGTCCATGTCTATGCCGACAGCCGTCTCGTCGAGGGGGCCGCGTGATGGACAAGACCGTCAACCAGAAGGCCTGGTTCCTGGTGCTGCCGGTGTTCCTGATCGTGGCCTTCTCGGCGATCCTGCCGCTGATGACGGTGGTGAACTATTCGATGCAGGACACGTTCGGAAATAACCAGTTCTTCTGGAACGGCGTCGGCTGGTTCAAGGAACTGCTCGATCCGTCGACCGATCTCGGCGGACGCTTTCTCGCCTCGCTGTGGCGCAACCTGGCTTTCTCCGCGATCATCCTGGCGATCGAGGTGCCGCTCGGCATCGTGGTGGCGTTGTCGATGCCGCGCGAGGGCTGGCGTGTCGCGGCGTGCCTGGTGATTCTGGCGTTGCCGCTCCTGATCCCCTGGAACGTAGTCGGCACCATCTGGCAGATTTTCGGACGCCCCGACATCGGCCTGCTCGGCTATGTGCTGAACGGGCTCGGCATGAACTACAATTACGTATCGAACGAGTTCGACGCCTGGGCCACCGTGATCGTCATGGACGTCTGGCACTGGACCAGCCTGGTGGCGCTGTTGTGCTATGCGGGCTTGAAATCGATACCCGACGCCTATTATCAGGCGGCGCAGATCGACGGCGCGTCACGCTGGGCGGTATTCACCGCGATCCAGTTGCCGAAGATGAATCGGGTGCTGCTGATCGCGGTGCTGCTGCGCTTCATGGATTCGTTCATGATCTACACCGAGCCGTTCGTGGTGACCGGCGGCGGTCCCGGCAATTCGACCACTTTCGTGTCCATCGAACTGGTCAAGATTGCGCTCGGACAGTTCGATCTCGGCAAGGCCGCCGCATTGTCGATCGTCTACAACCTGATCATCATCATCGTGTGCTGGATATTCTACACCGTGATGACCAATGTCGGCGCCGAACGGCCGCAGAGCGGAGCGGTGTGATGCATTCGATCCCCGGCCGCCGCGTCATCCTCATTGGCTTTCTGATCTTCCTGCTGCTGCCGATCTACTGGCTGGTCAATATGAGCTTCAAGACCAATGGCGAGATCGTCACCACCATGACCTTGTGGCCGCATCAGCCGACGCTCGCCAATTACGTGCGCATCTTCACCGACGAGAGCTGGTATTCCGGCTACGTCAATTCGCTGAAATACGTGCTGATCAACACCGTGATTTCGATCTCGTTCGCGCTGCCGGCGGCGTATGCGTTTTCCCGGTATCGGTTCCTTGGCGACAAGCACCTGTTCTTCTGGCTGCTGTCGAACCGGATGGCGCCGCCGGCCGTGTTCGCGCTGCCGTTCTTCAACCTGTACTCGGCGCTCAATCTGTTCGATACGCCATGGGCGGTGGCGCTGGCGCATTGCCTGTTCAACGTGCCGCTGGCGGTATGGATTCTTGAAGGGTTCGTCTCCAGCGTGCCGCGCGAGATCGATGAAACCGCATTTCTCGACGGCTATTCGTTCCCGAAGTTCTTCGTCAAGATTCTGATGCCGCTGATCGCCAGCGGCATCGGCGTCGCGGCGTTCTTCTGCTTCATGTTTTCCTGGGTCGAATTGCTGCTGGCGCGCACCCTTACATCGGTCAACGCCAAGCCGATTTCGGCAGTGATGACCCGCACGGTGTCGGCAGCCGGGATGGACTGGGGCCTGCTGGCCGCGGCCGGCGTGCTGACCATCATTCCCGGCGCGCTGGTGATCTGGTTCGTCCGTAATTACATCGCGCGCGGTTTCGCGCTGGGCAGGGTGTGAGGGGACGATGGCACGATTCGTCATTGCGAGGAGCCAACGGGTCCGGCCTTTGGCCGGCCCGACGATAAACGCCGCGACGAAACAATTCAGCGCTTGCTGCGCGGCTCTGGA
>NZ_CAXUNQ010000046.1:0-4341 GCF_964252615.1 uncultured Bradyrhizobium sp. | reverse complement strand
CGATCTTCTTTGCGCTGCTGGCCGGGACGCTGGCGACCATGACCTGGCTCGCGGCAGCCTATCCGGAGGCCGAGCGCGTCGGCGTCTTGCGGATTCCCACCACCCGCGGCGACCGGCTGTTCATCTCGCTGATCCTGGCCGCCGTCATTCATCTGTTATGGATCGCGTTTTTCGGCACCGACGCGCTGTTGACGCTGCCGATCGGGGAACAAGGAACTGAATTGTCGAGCCTGTGGCTCGCTACCGTGATTTCGCTTGTTTCAGCCGTTGCGATTTTCCGCAACGTTTGAGGAATGCGAAAAAGAGCAGATCCGGAAAAGCAATCCGGGCCTGAAGTCAGTTTGTCGCTGCAACGGAGGAACCAACTATGCGACACTTAACGACCAAATCCCGCTTAATGACGATGGCCAGCGCGGTGGCGCTGATTGCCGCTTCGGTCACGATCGCCGCGCCGGCGCGCGCCGACGATGCGACCGCCCAGAAATGGATCGACAGCGAGTTTCAACCCTCGACCCTGTCGAAGGCCGATCAGTTGAAGGAACTGCAGTGGTACGAAAAGGCCGCCCAGCCGTTCAAGGGCATGGAGATCAACGTGGTCTCCGAAACCATCACCACCCATGAATATGAATCCGCGACGCTGGCGAAAGCGTTCACGGAAATCACCGGCATCAAGGTCAAGCACGACATCATCCAGGAAGGCGACGTCGTCGAGAAGCTGCAGACCCAGATGCAGTCCGGCAAGAACGTGTATGACGGCTGGATCAACGACTCCGACCTGATCGGCACCCACTTCCGCTACGGTCAAACCGTCGTGCTGTCGGATTACATGACCGGCGAAGGCAAGGACGTCACCGATCCGATGCTCGACGTCAACGACTTCATCGGCAAGTCGTTCACCACCGGCCCCGACGGAAAGCTGTACCAGTTGCCGGACCAGCAGTTCGCCAACCTGTACTGGTTCCGCTACGACTGGTTCTCCAATCCGGACTACAAGTCCAAGTTCAAGGCCAAATATGGCTACGAACTCGGCGTGCCGGTGAACTGGTCGGCTTATGAGGATATCGCCGAATTCTTCACCAACGACATCAAGGAGATCAACGGCGTCCGGGTCTATGGCCACATGGACTACGGCAAGAAGGATCCGTCGCTCGGATGGCGGTTCACCGACGCGTGGCTGTCGATGGCCGGCAACGGCGACAAGGGCATCCCCAACGGTCTGCCGGTCGACGAATGGGGCATCCGCATGGAAGGCTGTCGTCCGGTCGGCTCGAGCGTCGAGCGCGGCGGCGATACCAACGGTCCGGCGGCGGTCTATTCGATCACCAAATATCTCGACTGGATGAAGAAGTATGCCCCGCCGCAGGCGCAGGGCATGACCTTCTCCGAATCCGGCCCGGTGCCGGCGCAGGGCGCGATCGCGCAACAGATCTTCTGGTACACCGCCTTCACCGCCGACATGGTGAAGCCCGGCATCGCCGTGATGAATGCCGACGGCACGCCGAAATGGCGCATGGCGCCGTCGCCGCACGGCGCGTACTGGAAGGACGGCATGAAGCTCGGCTATCAGGACGCCGGCTCGGTGACGCTGCTGAAGTCCACGCCGCCGGACCGCCGCAAGGCCGCCTGGTTGTATCTGCAGTTCATCAACTCCAAGACCGTGTCGCTGAAGAAGAGCCATGTCGGACTGACCTTCACCCGCGAGTCCGACATCTGGGACAAGTCGTTCACCGAGCGCGCGCCGAAACTCGGCGGACTGATCGAGTTCTATCGCTCGCCGGCGCGGGTGCAGTGGACCCCGACCGGCAACAACGTGCCGGATTATCCGAAGCTCGCGCAACTGTGGTGGCAGAACATCGGCGATGCCTCGTCCGGTGCGAAGACGCCACAGGCTGCGATGGACGCGCTCGCGGCCGCGCAGGATTCGGTGATGGAGCGGCTGGAAAAATCCGGCGTGCAGGGCGCCTGCGGGCCGAAGCTCAACAAGAAGGAGACGGCCGAGCACTGGTTCGCCAAGGCCCAGAAGGACGGCACCCTGGCGCCGCAGCGCAAGCTCGCCAACGAAAAGCCGAAGGGCGAGACCATCGACTATGACGCGCTGATCAAGTCATGGCCGGCCAGCCCGCCGAAGCGGGCGTCGAACTGAGAACGCCTCAACATCGTCATGGCCGGGCTTGACCCGGCCATCCACGAATTTCTTCGTTCCAGGACGTGGATGCCGGAGACAAGCCGGGGCATACCGGAAAACCAAAGGCCGGGAGCGATCTCGGCCTTTTTTTATCCTTGCGAGCGAAGCGATCCGGGAACGAGGAAGACGGTACTGTGGCCCGGCTGATGCGCAGGGAGACCCGGGTCTACTTTCCCGGACCACGCTTCCGGCTCGATCCGGGCTAGGGCATTATGCTTATTGCGCCGCCTGCAACAAATCTCCGAGCGCGGGATAGTCGGTATATCCCTTGGCGCCGCCGCCGTAGAACGTCGCCTTGTCCGGCGCATTCAACGGCGCACCGCGCCTAAACCTCTCCACCAGGTCCGGATTGGCGATGAACGGCTTGCCGAATGCGATCAGGTCGGCCTCGTTGGCGGCCAGTACCTTGGTCGCCAGTTCGAAGTCATAACCGTTGTTGGCGATGTAGGTGCCGCTGAAGCGCTTGCGCAACGAGCCGTAGTCGAATGGCGCGATGTCGCGCGGGCCGCCGGTCGCGCCTTCGATGACATGGATGTAGACAAGCTTCAGCGCGTTGAGATGATCGGCGATGTAATCGAACAGCGGCTGCGGATGGCTGTCGGAGACGTCATTGGCCGGCGTCACCGGCGAGATACGGATGCCGGTGCGATCCGCGCCCGCTTCCGCCGCCACCGCTTTCGAGACGTCCAGCATCAGCCTGGCCCGGTTCTCGATGGAGCCGCCATAGGCGTCGCTGCGTTTGTTGGTGCCGTCCTTGGCGAACTGGTCCAGCAGGTAGCCGTTGGCGCCGTGAATCTCGACGCCGTCGAAGCCGGCCTGCAGCGCATTTGCAGCGCCGCGCCTGAAACTGTCGACGATGCCGGGGATTTCCTCCAGCGCCAGCGCGCGCGGTTCGGAAATGTCGGTGAAGGTGCCGCCGACAAACGTCTTGCCCTTGGCGCGAATCGCCGAGGGTGCCACCGGCGCGCCGTTGTCCGGCTGCAGCGAGGTGTGCGAAATCCGGCCGACATGCCAGAGCTGGATAAAGATGCGGCCGCCGCGCTCATGGACGCGGTCCGTCACTGCGCACCAGCCGGCTACCTGCTGCTTCGAATAGATGCCGGGGGTGTCCTGATAACCCTGGCCTTGCTGTGAAACCTGGCTTGCTTCGGTGATCAGAAGACCGGCGGACGCGCGCTGCCCGTAATATTCGACCGCCAACGGGCTGGGTGCAAGGCCGGACGCCGCGCGGTTGCGGGTAAGTGGCGCCATCACCAGGCGGTTCGGAAGGGTGATCGGGCCGAGCCGGAACGGCTCGAAAAGTCTGGTCGCGAAGTTCATGTCGCTATTTCCGTAAAATTGCAGGTAATGCCGAGTTGGGAGCTGCGCCGGCAAAAGGCAATGCCGCACACCATCGCACTTTCGCAGGCTATTAGACAGGGTTGCCGCACCCGCGCGCTGGCTCCCGCCATCGACCAAAGCGGCGTTCACGTACTTGTGAATGTATACCTATCCCCACGCTCATAACCCGGCTTATGCTGACCGTGTCCTGCCCCACTACAGGGGCGCTCGCGAACGTCACGGACGCGGGGCAGGATGCGGTGGACGCGGCAGCGTCAGGCGCGAGGTGAGGTGACAGGGCCGATCCCCGCAAGGGGTCCGTGAGTTGCCGAACCGAACGCTGACGTACGGCGCTGCAGGCGGACGGTGAAGACGTGAGGTCCCGGTGTCCCGCGTGACACCAAGGGCCGATGAGAGCGCCCAAAGCCGGGCCAAGGCCATCCTCATCGGTTCCGACGGCAACGAAAAGCGAAGTCGGCTGCCGGGGAGCAACGAGATAAGCCGTTAAAACCATCGCGTGCGGGACGCCGGGAAGGCCGGTGTATCTGCGGTGACTGAAATACTCGTGTGCAGCCTACCCTTTTTCGCACGCGAGGCTGTGGGTGCACAGGGCACCCGGCGTTCCGCACGCCCTCTTCTCGAAGAGGGCGGGACGTTCACGGGCAAACCTCGGGCGCATGGCGCCGCGAGATCGTAAAGCCGTGTCTGACTCTGACTTCCGCTGTTTGAATTCGTGAATCAGGTTTCTTCAACACGCCGCGCCGCATCAAAGACGTGGATGGCCGGGTCAAGCCCACGGCTGTCCGGTTCATTGAAAGTATAGTCCAAGTTTCAGC
>NZ_CAXUNQ010000045.1:38269-41895 GCF_964252615.1 uncultured Bradyrhizobium sp. | reverse complement strand
CAAATCAGCTGAAACTTGGACTATACTTTCAATGAACCGGACAGCCGTGGGCTCGTCCCGGCCATCCACGTCTTCAGCGAAAAACAAGACGTGGATGGCCGGCACAAGGCCGGGTATGACGAATGAAAGAAATCCGATATGACCGCGCCCGCGTTGCGTCATCGAATGTTCCGCGCGACGATGCGGTCGCGGCGTTTCGACTTGATGGATCGCCCTCAGCGGCGGACAGATCGAGTATCAGATGAGTTGTCGAATGAGCCGCGCCAACGGTTCCTCATTTCCGCTGAAGCTCGCGATCATCGCCTGCAGGGTTGCAGGCGCGTCGAGGCGGCTGAATTCCGTTCGGTGGCCAGCAATGAATCGCCGCTTTGGCAAATTCATCGGCGTCGAGCTCACGAAGCTGCCTGGCCGCAGCAAGCTTTCCGAACAGCTTCATGAGCTGGGCAGCGATGTTCTCCGGGTAGCAGAACATGTGGCCGCCCTTCGACGTTCGCACGGTGCGCAGCTCTGCCTATTCTGGCAGCAGCCTCTGCTGCTTTGCGCCCCTTTGGAGCCGCTGGGAGGAGGCGGCATGTCTGACGTCGGTCCTTCCGGAAAGGGATATTGCTCAGCGCTTTCGTGGGATCCTGGTGCCTGGTCCGGCGTGTCCATGCCCGCCCGTCATGGCACGGCGATTGCACTTTTTGCAGGCCGCATCACGCGCGCGAGGACAGCACCATGAAACGATCCGATCTCACCGAAAAACTGCTCGACATCAAGCGCGAGAAGCAATGGAGCTGGAAACACATCTGCGCGGAGATCGGCGGCTACTCGGAAGTCCTGATCGTCGGCGCCATTCTCGGCCAGATGAAATTGACAAAACCGCAGGCGGCCAACGCGGCCGAGCTGTTCGGGCTGTCGCAATCCGAAACCGCGATGCTCAACGAGGTACCGATGCGGGGCAGCCCGATGCCGCCGACCGATCCGTTGATCTATCGTTTTTACGAGATGGTGATGGTCAACGGCCCGGCCTGGAAGGCGCTGATCGAGGAAGAGTTCGGCGACGGTATCATGTCGGCAATCGATTTCGACATGGCCCTGGAACGCGTCGCCAATCCCAAGGGCGACCGCGTCAAGATCACCATGAGCGGCAAATTCCTGCCGTACAAATATTACGGCGCCAGCGGCAACGTGCCGGAGTATGGGTTCAAGGAGGGGTGAAGCCGCGTGAATGTGCAGGAGTATGGGTTCGGTGAAGAGGCGGCCCGTGCAGAGCCGCCAGTTGGGTTGAGCGCCAAGGTGTGATCTTCCCGCAGAAAAGTGGACAGGGTTAAGCTGCTTTTTAGCTCCATTTCGATCGGGGCGATATATCCGATGGCGGAATGGAGTCGGGTTCGATTGTAGAAGCCTTCGATATAGGCGAAGATATCGCGCCGGGCCTCGGCCCGAATGTTGTATTGGCGATGATGAACGAGCTCGGTCTTCAGGGTGTGGAAGGGTTGGTTGCCTGGACTTTTGCGCGCGCCATAACAGCGGCGTGCCGAAACCGTTTCGCGATGGACGGGGGCATCCGTGCTCCCGGCCTTCGTGCGCCTATTTACTTCTGTTGCGCCTTACCTTTCGGTTATCGATTCAGCTTCAATAGTTTACGACCGAGGGGCACACGCAGGGAGCTCTCTTCGGTCTCCGGTAGGTATAATCTCGTGTATTAACTCCTGCTGGCAATGATAATTTGCCCAGTGTTCAAATTGGGAACACTCGCTATCAACCTGTTTCAGGTGATCCTCAAGGACCTTGAGTTTCTTCTCGATATTCGCATTAACCGGCACTTGCGGTGGACCTTCAGATGTCGGGAGTGCTTTCCACTCACTGCAGTCGTGGGCTATTTGAGCGAGCTTCCGCCAGCTGTTCGGCTCTTGCATAACTTTCAGGAAAGTTGCGTTTTCGTAATCTCTCTCATCATCATAGCCAAGATAGTAGCCGGCGACACCAGTGCCGGTCATGGTCAACGTCGCCCAAGCCATAACTCGCAGTTTTGCCCAACGCTCAAGCTTAATACTCGCCGTCGTAATGCTGCCATAACCAGCTGCGATGCCAACTGGAGACAGAATTCCGATCAACTTTACGAAACGCTCTTCCTCGAATGACCGCCAGCGCTTTTTATCCTTAAGCTTTTCAAGGTACCATGGCGCGAGCGCCGTCTTTGCCACAGTGTTTTTTGATAAGATGTACTCGTATATGTAGGGGCCGGCAGCCAAAGTTGCACTGATATCGTCGTTTTCTATCTTCTTAAGAATAACGTTCGCTGCCAAAAACTTAAGCGTGGCCACCTCGGTTCTATAGTCGGGTGAATCATAGCGACCAAACATCAAGCCAACCAACCCGGCAGTTAAAGACAGCCCAGCAATCGTGAAGACCAAGGTCTTTCGGGTTTTCTTCGTCAAAGCCATGGCGAAATTTCTCCCCCACCGAACCGATAAATAGCACAGGCGCGGACAATCCAAAATGGTACAGGCGCGGTCGCGTGTTTCGCGAGGTGACGCGTCCCGCTCATCGCCGCCCTGACCGTGCCGTGCCCTCCTTTCAGTGGTCGCACCACACTGACGCTATCCTCGTTGCCCATGATGCGGACGAGAACGGCGCGTGAAGGCACGCCGGGAACGCAAGAAAAAAGCTGAGCGTTGCGCTCCATTTCTTTTCTTGCCGTTCGCCGTTCTAGCCGTCCGCCAAGGAAGGGGGCAACGGGTTCGCCATCGTGGCGCGCCCGAAACCTCAAAAGGAGAACACCATGAGCACGATTGGCAATTTTACCTTCGATCAGGACGGCGACGCTTACGGAAAGCATCGTCACGCTGAACTCCAGTTCCTCCGCGTGGCGATCATCGCCGCCGGCAACACGGGAGAAAGCAGCCGGACTACCGCGTCACCGCCGAAACCGAATTCAGCTTGGCTGAACTCGATCGGCATGGAAGCGCACCAGCGAGCGCGGAGAAGAATACCTCTCCGTCTCACTCGACGGTTCGCTGCAGGCGTCCGCCATCAACGCCGCGCTCTTCTCAAAGCAAGACGGTGCGCGCTTTGAATTAGTCTGGAACCGGCCGAAGGCGAAGGCCTCCGACGAGTCCGAACCCAAGGCCAAGAAAGCGAAAGCCTAAATCGCCCTCGACCCGGCTGCATCCCGCAGCCGGTTTTTTTCATCAGCGTCCAGTTCGACCGCGAGCGCCTGGCGTTTGTACTCATCCGTGAACGACCGACGTTGACGTATTTCCATTCGACACCTCCTGGCTCTTCGAGCCTACTACAGGTGTCCACTCATTCGAGGGAGGTTCATTGTGCCCCGCTGCCGGCCCTTGCCGAGCTTAGGGGATGTTCAACGAGGCCGATGCACACCAGGTCCATCCCGAATTGCCGCGTCCTTGGCGGACGCAGTAGAGCTTTCCGCCGAAGGCGGCGAGCGCCGGCGAGCCGGACACGCCATAGGCGTCGCCGGGATCGGGGATCAGCGCGTCCTTCGACCAGCCGGTGCCATCGAACGACCCGCACCAGGTCCATCCCGAATTGCCGCGTCCTTGGCGGACGCAGTAGAGCTTTCCGCCGAAGGCGGCGAGCGCCGGCGAGCCGGACACGCCATAGGCGTCGCCGGGATC
>NZ_CAXUNQ010000045.1:0-38169 GCF_964252615.1 uncultured Bradyrhizobium sp. | reverse complement strand
CCCGCACCAGGTCCATCCCGAATTGCCGCGTCCTTGGCGGACGCAGTAGAGCTTTACGCCGAAGGCGGCGAGCGCCGGCGAACCGGACACGCCATAGGCGTTGTGGGGATCCGGGATCAGCGCGTCGTCTCCCCAGTTCACATCGGCAATATAGAATCCGTCATAGGCATAGCGCGAAAATGGGGCATCGATGACACTGCCGACGGTGGCGCCTGGCACGCCGGGCTCGGTTGGCGGCATCACCGTCGTCGGATTCATGCCCGGCGCCGTGGTGGGCACATTCGGATAGAGTTGTTGCCACTGCGCCCAGATCCGATCGTTGTTGGCGTGGTGAAGAAAAAACACCGGGTCGTTCGGCGAGTTGGGAACCGAAGCCATCTGCCCGCCTACCCACCTGTGCATGGTGTCGTGAGGTCCGCTTTCGAGGCCTGTCCGGAAACTGTCGTACTGATCCGCGCGGAACAGGCGCAGGACATCGCTGGTGGTGGTGACCGGCTGTCCTGTCCCGCCAAGATTTCTTTCAAGAACGCTGCCGAATTCGCCGTTGGGAGAGATGGTGATCCATTGCGATGCGACGAACGGTCCATCCGTAACCCCGCTGCGTCCGGTCCCTCCCATCATGCCCGCAGCCCAGAGTTTTCCGATCTGGTTGGGACTGCCCACATCGTTGGTCCAATCCCAGTAAGGCAGGCCGAAGGTGGGATCGTTCATGGCCTCCTGCAGAAGCTCTTCGAAACGCAGCAGGAAGGCGCGGTGCCATGGCAGAAACATCGGCTTGCGGTGAACCGCGTTGATGCTGCTGGCGTGAAGCTGGATCAGTTCGTTATAGTCTCCCGTATTTTTCACCGCTTTGATCGCGGCGACGAATTTGCCAAACTCGTCGTTTGAAAGCGAATAAATGTTTTTCCTGACAATCATCGTAATTGCTCCAATAAATTTCAGCGATGCGTCGCCGCAATTGACAATTTAAAATTGTGCGCACGACAAATAAAACCGAAACCAAAATCGCTTTGTGGCGCAGTTCACACCTCACGGAAGTGTCAGCCCGCAACACGGGCGCATGACGGATGCGCGAGGCCGGCACGCCGATGCCGGCGGACGTTCATCGGCAGAGTCGAGCGCTGGCGACGTCACGCCGATGTTGTCGCCACTCTTGTGCGGCACGACGGGACGAATGGATAACACCGTCATCGCCTGCTTGACCGGGCGGCCCGATATTCGAGCGTGTGGGTGAAGCGCGGTGTGCCACGACAAGCACGCAGAAATCCGCATCACCCGCTTGCGCGGGTGATGCCCGCGGACTGAGCGTTCGCAGATACGACGAACTGTGCGATGAGGACGACGCGATCATCGCCCGGCAGCCGCGAATACTCCCTTGACCCGGCCGCGCCGGGCTATGAGGCGGTGGCGGCGTGTCCGGCCTCGCCCGATGTGCGGGCGCGGACGGAAGGCGTCGTCGCGTGGAGGGCCTGAGCGCGGCAGGCGTGCGGCGACGGCGTCATGGTAAACGATTTGCCTCCCCGCCTTCCGCGAGGATGACGGCTGGAGGGGCCTGCCTTACGTCCCCGCCTTCACCTGGATAATGGCCTGCGCCATCAGTTCGTCCATCTTCGTCCGAAGCTGCGCCGGCGTGATGGCGATGCCCTTGGCGGTCAGATCGCCGGTGACCTTGCGGACCACGTCGCCGTCGCCGGCTTCCTCGAAATCGGCGGCGACGACCTCCCTGGCATAGGCGGCGGCGGCGTCGCCGCTGATTCCGAGCTTTTCGGCCACCCACAATCCCAGCAGCTTGTTGCGGCGCGCTTCGGCCTTGAACTTCTGCTCTTCGTCGAGCGCGAATTTCTTCTCGAAACCTTCCTCGCGCTTGTCAAAACTGCTCATTTTTCAGGTTCCGATCCTATGCCGAAGGCGTGACAGCGGCCGCGTTGCGGCCGACGGCCTGCGCGCCTAGATAACGAGAGAAAAAGGCTAAAACAACAGCCGCGAGGTCGCAGGCAATGGGTAAAACTCGGGCCGAGGGGTGCGGATCGATTGTGCTGCATGATTCAATGGGCTAGGCTGCGATCAGGTCCGGTTCTTGTTTCGTTTCCCGAAAGACGAGGCCTGCACGGCAGCTCCGCTGTGATCGAATCTGTCATAGGAGCCCACCATTTCATGGATTTCAACAACACCCGGTACATCCCAATGAGCCGTCGACGTCGCATTTATGAAGGCAAGGCCAAGGTTCTGTATGAAGGACCGGAGCCGGGAACCCTGATTCAGCATTTCAAGGATGACGCGACCGCGTTCAATGCCAAGAAACATCAGGTGATCGAGGGCAAGGGCGTCCTCAACAACCGGATCTCGGAATACCTGTTTCAGCACCTCAACGATATCGGGGTGCCGACCCATTTCATCCGCCGTCTCAACATGCGCGAGCAGCTGATTCGCGAGGTGGAGATCGTGCCGCTCGAGGTGGTGGTGCGCAACGTCGCGGCCGGATCGCTGTCGCAGCGGCTCGGCATCGAGGAAGGCACCCAGCTGCCGCGTTCGATCATCGAGTTCTATTACAAGAACGACCAGCTCAACGATCCGATGGTGTCGGAAGAGCACATCACCGCGTTCGGCTGGGCCACGCCGCAGGAAATCGACGACATCATGGCGCTGGCGATCCGCGTCAACGATTTCCTCACCGGGCTGTTTCTCGGCATCGGCATCCGCCTCGTCGATTTCAAGATGGAATGCGGCCGGCTGTTCGAGAGCGACATGATGCGGATCATTGTCGCCGACGAGATATCTCCGGATTCGTGCCGGCTGTGGGACATCAAGTCGAACGAGAAGCTCGACAAGGACCGTTTCCGCCGCGACCTCGGCGGCCTCTTGGAGGCCTACACCGAAGTCGCCAAGCGGCTCGGCATCCTGATGGAGAACGAGCGGCCGGCGGGTTCGGGGCCGGTGCTGGTGAAGGGATGATGCGTCCTTCCTGAGACGGCGGCTGCAAAAGCCGCCGTCATGGCCGGGCTTGGCCCGGCCATCCACGTCTTAGTGCTGAGGCGCCGGAAGACGTGGATGTCCCGGACAGGCCCGGGCATGACGCGCGATAGGACGAGACCGGATTTTGTGGATTGAAGATATGAAAGCGCGCGTCACCGTCACCCTGAAGTCCGGCATCCTCGATCCGCAGGGCAAGGCCATCGAAGGCGCGCTGAAATCGCTCGGCGTCGACGGTGTCGCCAGCGTGCGCCAGGGCAAGGTGTTCGACATCGAAATCGCAGGCTCTGACGCGGCCAGGGCGGAGTCGGCGTTGAAAGACGCCGCCGACAAGCTCCTGGCCAATACCGTGATCGAGAATTACCGGATTGATGTCCTGAGCTAGGCGCGCATGATGAAATCCGCCGTCCTCGTCTTTCCCGGAATCAATCGCGAGCGCGACATGGCACGCGCGCTGCGGCTTGTATCAGGGCATGAGCCTGCGATGGTGTGGCATGCCGAGACGGCGCTGCCTGAGGGCACCGACCTCGTCGTGGTGCCCGGCGGATTTTCCTACGGCGATTATTTGCGCTGCGGGGCCATCGCCGCGCGGGCGCCGGTGATGGATGCGGTGCGGGCCTTCGCGGCCGATGGTGGGCTCGTGCTGGGCGTCTGCAACGGCTTTCAGATTCTCTGCGAGTCCGGCCTGTTGCCGGGTGTGCTGATGCGTAATGCGCGGCTGAAATTCATCTGCCACGACGTGCATCTGCGCGTGGAGCGCTCGGACACGCCGTTCACGCGCGGCTATCATGCCGGGCAGGTGATCCGGGTGCCGATCGCGCATGGCGAAGGCAACTACGCCGCCGATGAGGACACCATCCGGCGCCTTGAAGGCGAGGGGCGGGTGCTGTATCGCTACTGTTCGCCCAGCGGCGAAGTCGGCGACACCCACAACATCAACGGCGCGGCGCAATCGATCGCCGGCATCGCCAACGGCGACGGCAACGTGCTCGGCATGATGCCGCATCCGGAAAACCACGTCGAAGACATCATGGGCTGCACCGACGGCCGCGGCCTGTTCGCAGGCCTCGTCGCGCATCTGCAGCGCGCGGCATGACCGCCGTCCTGGCAAGGTTGTTGTCGAGCGCCGCCCTGGCATTCGTCGTGTTGTCGCACGCCGCCCAGGCGCAGGACTACCCCAGGCGTCCCATCACCATGATCGTGCCGTTCGCGGCCGGCGGCGCATCGGATGTCATTGCGCGGACGGTGGCCGAGCAGATGGGCTCGACGCTGGGGCAGACCATCGTGATCGAGAACGTCGCCGGCGCCGGCGGCTCGACGGCGTTGACGCGGGCCGCGCGCGCCGCGCCCGACGGCTACACCATCGCCATCGGCAACGCCGGCACCAATGCGGCGTCCTACACCATCTATCCGATGCTGCCGTTCAAGCCCGACGCCTTCGTACCGGTCGCGATGGTCGCAAAGACCTTTGGCATCGTGGCGCTGCGCAAGGATTTTCCGGCCAAAAACCTTCAGGAATTCCTCGCCTACGCCAAGGCAAATCCGGGCAAGATCAATCTCGGCCATGCCGGGGTCGGCTCGTCGAATTTTCTGATCTGCAAGAGTTTCGTTCAGGCCGCGGGAATCGACGTGACGCTGGTCGGCTACCGCGGCGGCGCACCGGCGCTGACGGACGCGATCGGCGGCCAGATCGACGGCGTCTGCGACAACGCAGCCTCGGTATCGCAGGCGATTGACGACAGGCTGGTGAAGGGCCTTGTGATCGGCTCCTCGGTGCGCCTGGCGACGCTGCCGGATTTGCCGACGTCGGCCGAAGCAGGGTTGCCGGAATTCGAGGCGCAAGGCTGGAACGGGCTGTTCGCGCCAAAGGGTACGCCGCCGGAGATCGTTGCAAAGCTCAATGCGGCCGCACGGACCGCGGTGGAGAACGAGGGCGTGAAGAAGCGCTTTCACGATCTGTCGTCGGTGCCGCCCGACGCCGATGAGTTGATGCCGGAAGTGTTGCAGCAACTGGTGACGCGCGACGTCGAAAAATACCGCAAGCTGCTCGAGCAGAAATAGTCTCGGCGCTCGACCCGGCCGCACCGGGCATTTCGGCAACACTCTCCAGAAAACGTCATGAGCCGACGTTGTTTGACATTGCGTGTGCAGATCGATCGAAAAACACTGGCCCCGTCACCAACATGGCTTCGATGAAGCCCTATAGGAGACGGATCATGGGCCCTCGGCGATTTGCGAAAGCGGCGGCATTGTGCGGAACGGTCGTTCTGGCCGCCTGGTGCGGTGACCGGCTGGGCGCCCGCCCGGCGCTTGTCGAGACCACTGCCGCGCTGCCCGTCGAGCAACGGAGCGCGGCATTTATCACAGCCGGCGTCGAACGCGCCGAGGCACCGCAGCCAGCCGCGATCTGCAGCGCCACTGCGCTCGACGCCGCGCTGGCCGCCGAGCCGGAAACCGCGGTCGCGAACGACACGACGACCGCCGAAAGCGAGCCGAAATTGCTGGTCGAGGCCGCGCCGACCGATTCATCACCGACGCCGGCACCCGAACAGCCGCTGGTGCAGATGGCGTCAGTGGACCCATCCGATCCGCTCCCGATCGACGTCAAGCCGGCGGTTGCAGTCATCGACATTCCCGACGAATGCCTGGACGCCTGCGTCGATCAATACCTGTGGGCGCTTTATCAACGCACCCCGAAGGAGGACAGCCTCAGGGTGCATGAGCGCAGGAAGGTGACGATCCGGCGCAAGGGAAAGATGGTGACGGTGAGCAGAAGCTTTACCAGGCTGGTCGACCAGGACTTCGCCTGGAAGGATCCCGACGCGGCGGAAAAGGCCGGCATGCCGATGATGGACTACGTGATCGGAGGCATGGACCGCAGCTTCAAGACGAAACTCTTTCACACTTTGCGCGCGGCCGAACTGGCCGGATTGTCGCCCGGCATCACCAGCGCGTTTCGCGACGACTATCGCCAATCGATCGCCAGCGGCATGAAGGCGGCGACCGACCGGTCCTATCATGGCGGGAGCTTTCGCGGCGGCTATGGCCACGGGCTTGCGGCCGATGTCGTGAGCGTCGACGGCGCAACACGCGACCGGCGATGGGTCTCCACCGAAAAGTTCTGGAAATGGATCGATGCGCACGGCGGGGAGTTCGGAATCGGACGGCCGTATCTCGGTCGCGATCCGCCGCATGTGGCGCCGATCGACGGCAGGGAATATGCCGCCCACAATCCCGCGATGCGGGCGCACGCGGAGGCGGCCGGCAAAAAGCGCACGCGGTTGGCCGGCGCGAAGATGACCGCCAAACGCAAGATCGTTCAAAGCGCCGCCCATCCCGTCAAGCAAGGTACGATTTCCAATCGTCCGAAAATGGCCATGGCTGAGCCCGGACGCGGCTAGTTGCGCAGGGCGGGTCGGCGCGGAGCGCCGTAACCCGCCGCGTTGCGGCAGCGACCGACTGCGCGGTTCGAGATAGTTTTCAAACTTTTCCCGCGTTAGCCGCTTGAATCCGATCCCCGAGGCCCGGATTGTTGAAACCATGCGTAAAAAGCCCTTTTCCCGTGCGCCTGATGCTGCTTAAGAAGAAGCTTAATCGGCATCCAGCAGCATGATTCCCAACGAGCCGCAGATCACCCCCGAACTCGTCGCTTCGCACGGCCTCAAGCCGGACGAATACGAGCGCATCCTGAAACTGATCGGCCGGGTGCCGAGCTTCACCGAGCTTGGGATCTTCTCGGCGATGTGGAACGAGCACTGTTCCTACAAATCCTCGCGCATCCATCTCAAGGGGCTGCCGACCAGGGCGCCGTGGGTGATCCAGGGTCCCGGCGAGAATGCCGGCGTGATCGACATCGGCGACGGCCAGGCGGTGGTGTTCAAGATGGAGAGCCACAACCATCCGAGCTACATCGAGCCGTATCAGGGCGCCACCACGGGGGTCGGCGGCATCCTGCGCGACGTGTTCACGATGGGCGCGCGGCCGATCGCCTGTCTCAACGCGCTGTCATTCGGCGCGCCGGAGCATCCCAAGACGCGACACCTCGTGTCGGGCGTGGTGGCCGGCGTCGGCGGCTATGGCAATTCATTCGGGGTGCCGACGGTGGGCGGGCAGGTGCGTTTTCATACCCGCTACGACGGCAACATCCTGGTCAACGCCATGGCGGTCGGTCTCGCCGACACCGATAAAATCTTCTACGCGGCGGCGTCGGGCGTCAACATGCCGATCGTCTATCTCGGCTCCAAGACCGGCCGCGACGGCATCCACGGGGCCTCGATGGCGTCGGCCGAGTTCGATGACGACTCCGCCGAGAAGCGGCCGACCGTGCAGGTCGGCGATCCCTTCGCCGAAAAATTGCTGCTGGAGGCCTGCCTCGAAATAATGGCCGCGGATTGCGTGATCGCGATCCAGGATATGGGCGCGGCAGGTCTTACCTGCTCCGCGGTGGAGATGGGCGCCAAGGGCGATCTCGGCGTCGACCTCGATCTTGACGCGGTGCCGACCCGGGAAAGTGGAATGAGCGCCTACGAGATGATGCTCTCGGAAAGCCAGGAGCGCATGCTCATGGTGCTGAAGCCCGAGAAGGAACAACAGGCCGAGGCAATCTTCAGGAAATGGGGGCTCGACTTCGCGGTGGTCGGCACCACCACGCCGAGCAAACGTTTCGTGGTAAAACACGGCGGCGACGTAATGGCCGATCTGCCGATCAAGGAGCTCGGCGACGAGGCGCCGCTGTACGACCGGCCGCATGTGGCGTCGCCGCTGCTGCCCGTCATTCATGCGCGCGACGTGACGGCGCCGGTGGGAATTTTGGCCGCGCTGGCCACATTGATCGCGACGCCGGAGCTATGCTCGAAGCGCTGGGTGTGGGAGCAATACGATCACGTCATCCTCGGCAACACGGTGCAGCGTCCGGGCGGCGATGCCGCGGTGGTGCGGGTTGAGGATGGGCCGAAGGGCCTCGCGCTGACCGTCGACGTCACGCCGCGCTATTGCGAGGCCGATCCATATCAGGGCGGCATGCAGGCGGTGGCGGAGGCCTGGCGCAACATCACCGCGGTCGGCGGGCGACCGCTGGCGATCACCGACAATCTGAATTTCGGCAATCCGGAGCGGCCCGAGATCATGGGCCAGTTGGTCGGCTGTCTGAAGGGCATCTCGGAAGCCTGCCGCGCGCTGGATTTCCCCGTCGTGTCCGGCAACGTCTCGCTCTATAACGAAACTAACGGGCGCGGCATCCTGCCGACACCGTCGATCGGCGGCGTCGGATTGCTCGACGATTTCACCAAATCGGCGACGCTGGCGTTCAAGGCCGACGGCGAAGCGATCCTGCTGATCGGCGACGCCCAGGGCTGGCTCGGCCAGTCGGTGTATTTGCGCGACCTCTGCGGCCGCGAGGAGGGCGCGCCACCGCCGGTCGATCTTGCGGCCGAAAAGCGCAACGGCGACGTAATACGCGGCATGATCCATGCGGGCACCGCCACCGCGGTCCACGATGTCTCCGATGGCGGCTTGCTGATCGCCCTTGCGGAGATGGCAATCGCCGGCGGCATCGGGGCTGCGCTCGACGAAGCGCCGGACGCGATCGTGCCGCATGCCTGGTGGTTTGGCGAAGACCAGGGCCGCTATATCGTGACGGTGAACGAGAAGGATCTGCTCAGCGTATTCACCAAGCTGAAAGCGGTCGAGGTGCCGTGCGTGCAGATCGGTCTCACCGGCGGCAACAGCCTCGCGATCGCCGGCGAGGGCGCGATGCACGTCAAGGCGCTAGGCCATGCCTTCGAAAGCTGGCTGCCGTCCTATATGAGCGGAAAGGGCGGCTGAACGTACCAAACCGTCGTTGCAAGGCGTGAGGCTATGACGCAACCGAATCTTATCGCCGCTTCTGAATTGTTTCGCCGCCGATGGTCGCGGCGGTTATTTCGCCTTGAACAAACCTCGTGTGCCGGGTTGGATATCGTATTACGCATCGCCACCGACCGGCGGCAATATGGTGCTTCACGTCCTTGCAACGACGGTCACAGCACCCGCTGTGATCCCGGTATCTGCCGCAAGCCGGCCGTCAGGGCCCAGCCCGTCGCCAGCGTGACGGCAAGGCCGATTACCACCTTGACGATCGCGGGTAGATCGATGCCGAACAGCCAGTACTGAATCCACAGCGCGAACGCGTAGTGCACCAGAAAGATGCCGTAGGCGTCGCGCTGCAGGGAATCCAGCACGCTCCAGCCGGCGCGTTTGAAACGTAGGAAGAAAGCCAGGATCGCAAACAGGATGGCGGCGCTGAAGGCGGCGAAGAATATCCCGTACAAGAATTCGTACCAGTGCGGCAGCAGGCCGGGATTACCTAAAATCTCGCGCTTGACGGCGATCAGCACCCACAGCGCGCCATACGGAATGAGGGTCGCGACGGCCCAGCTCCATCCGCTGTTTGCCAGCCGGCCGTTCGCGCCGAGCAGCCCGCGTTCGAAATTTGCAGCGCCGATGCCGGCGCCGATGAAGAAATAGGACGCGTATAACAGGATGCGGCTGGCCTGCACGGAAAACGGTCCGAACTCGAACCAGTGGTTGACTCCGAAATAGAGCCGCGACGAGACGTAGACAATCACCGTCACCGCGAACAGGAACAGGAAAAAATCGACCGGTTTGTCGAAGCCCCGGATCGACAGGCGGTTGATCGGGTCGAGCAGGTTCGGCGACAGCCGGTACAGCAGGCTCGCGGTCAGATCGAATGCCAACAGCACCCACAGGAACCAGAGCGGACCGCTCGGCCACGGGCCGACGGTGACGGTCTTCCGCCAGAACTCTGCGAAACTGCTGTCCGGGTGCTGTCGCAGCTCGATCGCATAATATGCGATCGGAATGACGGTGAATGCGGCAATCAAAAACGGCAGGCCGAGCCGAAGCAGGCGGTCGAGAAAAAACCATCCCGGGGATTTGTGGCGAAGACTCGGCCAGACGAACAGGCCGGAGAGTAAAAAGAACATCGCCATGAAAAAGCTGTCGGTGGCTAGCACGATGGCGTCGAAACCGATCCAGGAGGCGGGGTCGGTATGGCCGAAATAAGTGTAGGGGATCACCGCGTGGTGGACGAGAACGACAATGGTGAGGAAGGTGCGCGCGCGATCCAGCGAGAGATTGCGGCTGACCGCCCTTGGCGCGCTGCGGACTTCTGCCGATGCGTCCGATTGTGAAATCGATATCATGACGCCCCGCCAAGGTTGCATGCGCATGTTGCAGCCGGAGGCCACGTTCGACAAGAGCCAAAGTTCAAAATCGGGAACTATCCTGCCGGTGCGTTGTTGTGGCCATCGCAAGGCAATGGAGCGGACCGATGACAATTCTGAAATGGGCGCTGATCTTTTTCCTGGTGTCGGTGGTCGCCGGCATACTTGGCTTCACTGGAATTTCCGCGGCATCTGCGGACGTCGCCCGCTTCCTGTTTTATGTCTTCGTCGTGATCTTCCTGGTGCTGCTGATCCTCGGGCTTACGATCTTCAGGGCGTAACAGCGCAGGCCGGATTGGCGGAGCGTATTCCGGCTCGCGGTCGCGCTCCGCTGATCCGCCCTGCCACTGTCATCAGGCTTCACACCTCCTCGATGGTGACCTTGTCCGGATAAAATGCCAGATGGCCGGCAATTTCCGCCATCGCCGGGAACGGCGTCTCGTAGGTCCAGATCGAATTCTCGTAAGCCTTGCCGCCCGCGGTCACGCTGAAATAGCTCGCGTCGCCCTTGTAGGGGCAGTGCGTGGTCCGGTCGGTGCGCGACAGCAGCGCCATATTGGCGTCCTGGCGGGGGATATAGTGGACCGCTGGATAACTTGCCTCTTTTAAAGTCAATGCGTGGGTGGTGTCGGCGAGGACGACGCCGCCGGCGGAAACCCGGACGCGGTTCGGGTTTGGCGTGATGGCGATGGGATGGTCGGGGCCCGGGATTTTCATGATCAGCCTTTTCGACAGCGGATATTTTTGATCAAATGTGCAGTCGGGACGGGCTTTGAAAGGGGCGAGCGGCGGATATAATGTAAGGGGGCGCGTGACGGCGGCTGGTGTCCGCGTTAGGTTCGCGTGTCGCCGCGGCAATGGCCGGCCGCGATTCGGGGTAGGTGGGAGAAGCTGATGCCGATGGACGCCCGGGATATCGAAACCATGATCAAGGCCGCGATTCCCGATGCGGAGGTGACGATTCGCGATCTTGCCGGCGATGGCGACCATTACGCGGCGACGGTGATTTCCGAATCGTTCCGCGGCAAATCCCGCGTCCAGCAGCACCAGATCGTCTATCAGTCGCTGCGGGGCCAGATGGGCGGCGTGCTTCACGCGCTGGCGCTGCAGACCGGAGTGCCGGAAGGTTAGCTTCGGTACGGGAACGCGCGAATGGCGGCGAACATCGAACGCGGCGCGCTGTATCGTCAAGTCGCGCCGCATCGGCATAGCCGCGTCGCCGAACTGTTCTTCGATCTGGTATTCGTTTTCGCGGTGACGCAGATTTCCCACACGCTGCTCGGCCGGCTCACGCCGCAGCGCGATCATGGTCATCGTCGCGGTGTGGGAATCGATTTCGCTGCAACCGGACGCGGTGGAAACTGAAGCGTAGGGCGGGTCATGCGCACGGCGCGTAACCCGCCACAATGACTTGCAACGGCGATCGCCGGTGGGTTACGGGCTTTCGCGCTGATCCACCCGACGGATCCTGCAGGCCTGATAGGACGCATCATGGAAAGCAAGGCGGAGAGAAAGGCGCGATTGCGGAAGGCGGCCGGCGAGGCGATCCTGGGTGCCATCGAAACCGGCGGCGATCCGTTCGACCTGATGATGGAAGCCACCGGTGAAGGTAGCAACATATGCGTTCCTTATGTCCAGCAGCATCCGTTCTTTTCCGAGAAACGGCGGCTGTTCAAGACGGCCGAGGATCGCAAGCGCGACCGCGACGAAGCAGCGCTCGCCGCCGAACCCGGTCCGATCGTCTGGGTTCGCCGCCAGTTCGACGATCATCGGCACGCCGCCTATCGGATGCAGGACATGCGCGGCTGGCATTGGTCCAACATCAGCGGCGGCGTGCAACACCGCGCCAACCGGTATTATCTGCACGCCTACGTCATGTGCGATGGCATGATCGCGGGCGAATTGGCGCATAGCTGCGAACATGGTCCGCCGCCGCACCGCATCAAGGTCTGCATCACAAGAAAGGGCAATGAAAAATTCTGGCACACGATCCGGGAGAACACACCGGCGGCCCCTGCTTTGGTTTCGCGGGCCAGACGTTAGCGCAGGCTGGGCAAAGCGACCGCATGCGAACGTGTCCGGCCGTGTGCCGCTATCCGACACGGCGTGCGAATGTACGATGATGGGCCCGGCGCAACGGCCTTTGCCTGCCTGGGATTTTGCTTACGCTATGGCGCGCCGCGCTTCACTCCGCTGCCACCAGCGCGTGAACCGAGAACATGGCGTCGGCATCGGTCCATGACGCGCGCGGCGTCCAGCCCGAGCCGCGCGCAAGGGCGGTGAAGCGGGCCAGGCTGTATTTGTAGCTGTTCTCGGTATGGATGCTCTCGCCGGCGCGGAACGCAAAGCTGCGACCCAGGATCCGCACGGTCTGCGCCTTGCGGCTGATCAGGTGCATCTCGATGCGGTGGCGCTCGCGGTTGTAGATCGCGCGGTGGGTGAAGGCAGAAAGATCGAGATTGCCGCCGAGCTCCTGGTTGATGCGGACCAGCACATTGAGGTTGAAGCGCGCGGTCACGCCGGCAGCGTCGTTATAGGCATCGTACAACGCCCGTTCGTCCTTTTCGAGATCGACGCCGATGATCATCTGCGCGCCAGGACCAAGGATATCGCGTGCGCTGCGCAGGAAAGCGCATGCTTCATGGGGTTCGAAATTGCCCAGCGTCGAGCCGGGAAAAAATCCGACCTTCGGCATCGCGTCCACGGCGGCCGGCAGCGCAAAGGATGCGGTAAAATCCGCCGTCACCGGATAAACGCCAAGCGCCGGAAAATCGGCGGCGAGCATGCGGGCCTGCGCGTTGAGGAAGTCGCCCGATATATCCACCGGCACATAGGCGCTGAAGCTGCATTGATCGAGCAGCAGCCGGACTTTGGTAGTGGAACCCGCGCCGAATTCCACCAGCGCCGCGCCTGGCGGGATCAGGCTGGCTATCTCTTTCGCCCGGTCGCGCAGAATGCCGAGTTCAGTCCGGGTCGGATAATATTCCGGCAGCAGCGTGATCTGCTCGAACAGCTCGGAGCCGGCGGCATCGTAGAAATATTTCGGCGACAGCCGCTTGGGATGTTTCGTGAGGCCTTCCACCACATCGCGGGCAAACGCCGAGGTCCGGTGATCAAGGCGATGCGCTTGTGCCGAAGCGGCAGCATGCATATTCATGACGGTCTCCTCGGCGCGTCGAACGCGGTTACATGTCAATCAGGCGCCGTAATCGGCGAGGCGCAGTCCGGTGAATTGCCAGCGATGGTGCGGATAAAAGAAGTTGCGATAGGTGAGCCGGCTGTGTCCGTCCGGGGTCGCCAGCGACGAGCCGCGCAGCACCATCTGGTTGACCATGAACTTGCCGTTGTATTCGCCAAGTGCGCCTTCGACCGCGCGGTAACCGGGGTAGGGCGCGTAAGCACTGCGGGTCCATTGCCAGACCATGCCGAAGGCATCGCTGAGCCCTCCTGTGCGGGCCGCGACTTCCCACTCCATTTCGGTGGGCAGATGCTTGCCGCTCCAGCGGGCAAACGCATCGGCCTCGTAATAGCTGACGTGGCACACCGGCGCCAAGGGATCGAGTGGCTGTAATCCGCCCAATGTCATGGCTCGCCAGTGGCCGTCGATCTTTCGCCAGTGGCCGGGCGCCTGCCAGTCTTCACTGCCGGCCGCGGCATAGCCGTCCATCAGCCACAGCGTCGGTCTGCGGTAGCCGCCGTCATCGATGAATTCGAGCCAATCGGCATTGGTGACGAGACGACGCGCCAGTTTCACAGGGCCGACCAGCGCGCGATGAGAAGGTTTTTCGTTGTCGAAATGGAAGCTGTCCCCGGCGTGGCCGACGGTGTGGATGCCCTCCTTGAGAACAACCCATTCGCCGCCGCCGCGGGAGGAAGCCGGAAATCTCCAGTCCGGGTCGTAAGCGGGCGGAATCGGATTCTGCGCGAAAGCGTGCAGGATGTCGGTCAGCATCAATTCCTGATGCTGCTGCTCGTGGTTGAAACCGACTTCCAGCAGCGGCACCAGGCCGGCCAGCGTGCCCTCATCCGTTTCGTGGAAGAATTTCACCACGGCGGCATCGACATGCCGGCGGTAGGCGGTGACTTCCTCGGCGCCGGGCCGGGTCAGGTGGCCGCGCTGATGCCGGGCGTGGCGGGGGCCGGCGCTGACGTAATAGGAATTGAACAGATAGGCATAATCGGGATGGAACGGGGTATAGTCCTGACCATATGCGCCGAGCAGAAATTGCTCGAAGAACCAGGTGGTGTGGGCACGGTGCCATTTCGCCGGGCTGGCGTCCGGCATCGACTGCACAAGCTGGTCCTCGGGCGAAAGGGGAGCAGCGCGGCGTTCGGTTTCGTTACGTACGGCGAGGTACGTCTCGGTCAGTTTCTCGGCGAGAGTCGCGGCATCGGAGAACAGTGACGTGCCGGAGGCGGTCAACGGGGCCGCGGCGGATGCTAGGTTCGTCACGACAATCTCCCATTTGGAGGAAAACGTTGTTCTGACGGATGGGTTCCAAACGCAGCCTGTCCTAGATAGGTGCCCCGGCCCAGGATAAAAGCCTCGCCCCGGCCATGTTTGGGGCGCGTCGGCTTTGCCCCACCCCTTGGAGGCGCGGCTGCTTTTCGGGTCGAGGGTGCATGCCAGCTCCCCGCCATTTTACTTTGGATAGCCACGGTTTCGCGCTACATATAGGGCGAGCAACTGATTGACGGTCGTCGCCGGCCCGCCCGCATGCCGCAAAGGACACGAATATGAGCATTGAGCAATTCATCGACAACGAAGTGAAGTCGAACGACGTCGTGCTGTTCATGAAAGGCACGCCGCAGTTTCCGCAGTGCGGATTTTCCGGCCAGGTGGTTCAGATCCTCGACCACGTCGGCGTCGGCTACAAAGGCCTGAACGTGCTCGAATCCGCCGATCTGCGGGACGGCATCAAGACCTACTCCAACTGGCCGACCATTCCGCAGCTCTATGTCAAGGGCGAATTCATCGGCGGCTGCGACATCATCCGCGAGATGTTCCAGGCCGGTGAGCTGCAGCAGCTTCTTGCCGACAAGGGCGTGCCGACGGCCGCACCGGCTTCTGCCTGAACGACGCGCTTCTATCGTCCTCCGCGAAGGCGGGGACCCATAACCACCACCGTGGTGATGCGAAAGCCTTTCGCCACCTGCGAAAAGCGAGCTTCGCGCGCACGCCTTTCCGTGGGTTATGGGCCCTTCGCGAGGAACAGGACCGACGCTAACGGGGTAGGGCGATGAAGCGAGGTGTTGTCTGGTCGTTTGCGTGTGCCGCACTGCTGACCGGTGCCGCAGCCATCGGTCCCGCCCTGGCGGAAGGCACTTTCGATATTCCCGCGGGCGCGCATTTCAACCCGCAAAAGCTCGAACGGGTCACTGAATTTTTCAAGAACGAAGTTGCCAACGGCAAGATTCCCGGCGCCATCGTCCTGATCCAGCAGCATGGCCAGCCGGTCTATTTCGAAAAATTCGGCGTGCGCGACGTCGCAACCATGCAGCCGATGACCGACGACACGATTTTCACGGTGTTCTCGATGTCGAAACCCGTGACCAGCGTCGCCGCGATGATGCTGATCGACGAGGGCAAGCTCAAGCTCGACGATCCGGTTTCGAAATACATCCCCTCCTTCGCGGACGCCAAGGTCGGCGTGGAGATGAAGGCCGAGAACGGCGAAAAGAAGCTCGAGCTGGAGCCGCTGAAAAGCCCGATCACTATTCTGGACCTGATGCGGCATACGTCAGGCATCACCTATGGTTTCTATGGCGACAGCCTGGTCCGCAAGGCCTATGCCAACGCGCTGATCTATGGCGGCGACTTCGACAACGCCGAATTTGCCGAGCGCATCGCAAAGCTTCCGCTGGCCGAGCAGCCGGGGACGCTGTGGGACTACGGCCATTCCACCGACGTGCTGGGCCGCGTCGTCGAGGTGATTTCGGGGCAATCGTTGCTGCAGTTCGAGAAAGAACGGTTGCTCGAACCGCTCGGCATG
Source organism: uncultured Bradyrhizobium sp. (assembly GCF_964252615.1). Classification (NCBI taxonomy): domain Bacteria; kingdom Pseudomonadati; phylum Pseudomonadota; class Alphaproteobacteria; order Hyphomicrobiales; family Nitrobacteraceae; genus Bradyrhizobium; species uncultured Bradyrhizobium sp. The sequence continues at coordinate 21,983 of NZ_CAXUNQ010000045.1, read as the reverse complement.
CGCGACACGGATTTTTACGTCAGCGACCCGGCCAAGCTGACGCGGCTCGCAGAGCCGCTGCCGACCGATAATAACTTTCGCGTCGGCAACGATCGCAACGCAAAACGGCGGATGAAATGGGAATCCGGCGGCGGCGGCATGGTTTCGACCATCGTGGATTTTGCCCGTTTCTCGCAAATGCTGCTCAACGGCGGCATGCTGGACGGCAAGCCATATCTCAGTCCGCAGGCATTCGATCTGATGGCGGCCGACCACGTCGGCCCGAATTCCGGCGTGGCACGCGATTACTTCTATTTTCCGGGCGACGGCTTCGGCTTCGGCCTCGGTTTCGGCGTTCGTACCGATCCCGGCAACGCCAGGCCGCCGCCGCCGGGCTCGCTGGGAGAATTGAAATGGGACGGCGCCAGCGGCTGCTATTTCATCGTCGACCGCAAGCTGGACATGTTCTTCATCCTGATGGAGCAGACCCCATCGGAGCGCCAGCGCATCCAGCCGGCGCTGAAAAAGCTGATCTATGAGGCCATGGAGAATTGAGGGCGTTCAGCCCGGGTGGAGCGAAGCGCAGCTTCGGAATCCATCCGCACGGAAGCACCCAGGTTTCGTAAGCTGCCTCCCGTACTCCAAGGGCTACGCGGTCCTGACAATCTCGCGTACCAGCCCGACGGTCTCCTCGATCATGCCGCTATCGACATCGAGATGCGTGCAGGCGCGGATTCGCCCGTCCATCATGGCAAGCAACACGCCGCGCCGGCGCAGCTCCGCGACCATCCGGGCGCCGGGCACGCCGGCGCCATCAGGCGTGAAAAACACCAGGTTGGTCTCCGGCTGCTGCACGCCGACGCCGGCGATTTGGGACAATCCCCGTGCCAGCACGCGCGCGTTGGCATGGTCATCCGACAGCCGATCGACATTGTGATCGAGTGCATGGAGGCAGGCCGCGGCGCAGACGCCGGATTGGCGCATCGATCCGCCGAGGCGCTGCTTCCAGCGCCAGACCTCGTCGATGAATTCATGCGTTCCGGCCATCACGGCGCCGATCGGCGCGCCGAGGCCCTTGGAAAAATCGATCCAGACTGAATCCCAGCCGGAAGACATGTCGCGCGCGGGAATGCCGGTGGCGACGCAGGCGTTGAGCAGCCGCGCGCCGTCCATGTGGGTCGCCATGCCGTGGGCTTTTGCGGTTTCCGCGATGGCATCGAGATCGGCTTTGGCCCAGATCGTACCGCCTCCGATATTGGCGGTTTGCTCGACACTGAGCACGGTCTGCGGCGGCTCGTAGCGGGTACGCGGATGAAGGGCGGCACGAACCGTATCAAGGGTGAATTTTCCGTCCGCGCCGGTGAGCGCGGTGATCTGGAATCCGCCGAGCGCTGCGTGCGCGCCGCCTTCGCGCGCGATGATGTGTGCGGTTTCGTGCGCAAGGATTTCATCGCCGGGCCGGCAATGCGTCAGTGTGGCAGCGACATTGCACATGGTGCCCGACGGCAGGAATACCGCGGCCGCCTTGCCGAGCAGGCCGGCCACGCGTTCACACAGCAGATTGGTGGTCGGATCGTCGCCGATCTGCTCGTCGCCGACGTCGGCGCGCGCCATCGCCTCCCGCATCGCCGGTGTCGGCCGGGTCTGCGTATCCGACAACAGGTTGATGCGTACCGGCGTTGCGTTCGGATCGCGCGGAGCGGGGGTGTAGGGCATTTCAGAACTCTGGTCCCGTCATGGCCGGGCTTGTCCCGGCCATCCACGTCTTGCTTACGTGTTCGAACCATAAAGACGTGGATGCTTGGGACAAGCCCGGGCATGACGAATTCAACGGTTGTGCAAGCACACAAAAGGCCCCGGCAAAACCGGGGCCTTGTGTCGTCGCGCGAGATAAAAAATCAGCGCGAATAGAATTCGACGATCAGATGCGGCTCCATCTGCACGGAGAACGGCACGTCCGACAGGTGCGGAATGCGGTTGAACTTCGCTGTCATCTTGCCGTGATCGACCTCGAGGAAGTCAGGCACGTCGCGTTCGGCGAGCTGGTTGGCTTCCAGCACAACGGTGAGCTGCTTTGAGGATTCCTTGACCTCGATGACATCGCCGACCTTCACCTTGAAGCTTGAGATGTTGACGCGGCGGCCGTTGACCTTGACGTGGCCGTGGTTGATGAACTGGCGCGCGGCGAACATGGTGGCGACGAATTTTGCCCGATACACCACGGTGTCGAGGCGGCGCTCCAACAGGCCGATCAGGTTTTCGCCGGTGTCGCCCTTCATGCGGCCGGCTTCCACATAGATGCCGTGGAACTGGCGTTCGGAAATATTGGCGTAGTAGCCTTTCAGCTTCTGCTTGGCGCGCAGCTGCACGCCGAAATCGGAAAGCTTGCCCTTGCGGCGCTGGCCGTGCTGGCCGGGACCGTATTCGCGCTTGTTCACGGGACTCTTCGGGCGGCCCCAGATATTCTGGCCCATTCGGCGATCGATCTTGTATTTCGCCTCACTGCGCTTAGTCATCGCGTCCTCTTGCAGGTTTGAGTTTTGAGGAAACGCGCCCTCCTGTGCGCCGGGAATGTCCCGGTGCCGACAGGTCCGCCCCATAAGCTTGACGGGTGAACCGCGGGTCGCGAAACGCAACGCGGGCCGAAAACGGCCCGCGAGCAGGCGTTACTTAGGAAGAAACGGCTGATCTGTCAACCGAAAGCGCCCGGATATGACGGCCAGACCGAGGTCTGCGCCTTGAGGGGCGCATCGCGGAATGACGCTAGGTCGCGACGGCGCGGACCGCTTTTGGTTCCGGGATATGCCGATGAGCCAGCAATTCAGCAACAATCACGGTGTTCAGCACGTGCTCCAGCCGGGTCAGGGTCTTTGCGATCAGTGCGGCGTCGGTAACCCGGTGATCCCAGCGGATCACGACGTCGACCGTCTGATCCGGTCCCGCCACGCCGTAACTGACGATAAACGGCCCCGGGCTGAGCGCGTGAAGTTCGCCGGCGCCGTAGCCGGCCACCGAGGTGACGCCGAAACTGCCGAAATAATTGGCGCGCTGGCGGCCGAAATTGAGCCCGATCATCCAGACCAGCCGCCGGACCGGGAGCGGCAATCGCGTCGCCCGCAATATCTTCCGGAACGCCGGGACATCGTCGACCGCAGCGGTCTTGGCATGCCGAATTAAGGCATCGACCTTGGCCAGCGGTAATTCGTCGGCTGCGCTGACCTTTTGCGGCAGCACGCAATCCTGGCCGTCTTCCACCCGTGCGATCGCGACCATGCCGACGCTGCGCGGCAATTCATAGAAATGCGGCCACGGCCATTTGAGGTAGAGGGTCCGCAGCACCGGCTCGTCGCGCGCCACCAGGCAGAAGGCCTTGGCGAAGATCGCCGCCCAGCCGGGATGCAGCGCGGATGCCGCCCGCGCCTCAATCAGCGGCCCGAGGTCCAAAGCTCGCCGCAACGAGACGAAGGGCACACGCTTCGACGCATGCATGAGGTCGGTGATAAGGCGGCGCGGCACTGAGAGTTTTCGGACCGTTCCGCGCATCGTTTAACTCGAGTTCCCACGTCAGAAGGCCGGCAAACCGGCGGGCCTGCTGATCTAGCATGATCCAACCCGCGTCGCGCCAGTTGGTTTTACATTCTAAGGCACCGGCGAGGACAGCGGCTTGCTTTTGTCGACGACATAAATTGCGATGATCTTCAACGATTTATCGCCGCTGACCTTGGCATCATGGGCAACGCCGGCCGGAATGGCCCAGGAGTCGCCGGCCTTTACGTGAACATCCTGCTTTCCTTCGACGATCAGATCGCCTTCGCCCTCCAGCACGTAACCGGTTTCGATTCCCGGGTGGGTATGGCGACCTGCCGATCCGCCGGCCGGGATTTCCGCGATGACGGTGATGGTAGAGTAGCCGTCCGGAAATTCGACCTTTTGCAAAGGCGTTCGTTTGATGCCCTGCGCGACCGCGGCCCCGGACCAGGCGAATGCGGCGATGGTCAATCCAAGTACGATTTTTCTGATCATGTTTTGCTCCCTGGGGAGCGGAAACTAGCAGGGGACCGGCGGGCTGGAAAGCCAATGCTTTACGCAGGAGCCCGGCCGCCGAAAAACGGCGCCAGCGTTTGTCGCAATGGGTGCCGCCGTCCGGATGTGAAAATCATTTCAGCATCGGCATGGTCGGCCTCGCCGCAACCCGAACCGAGCAGATCGGCGACGCGCCGAGCGATCGCCGGCGCAGGATCGATCCAGTCCACGGGCCACGGCGCAAGCGCCACCAGGCGGTCCATCAGCAGTGGAAAATGTGTGCAGGCCAGTACCACGGTATCGGTGCGGACCGAACTGTCCTCGACAAAGCAGGGCGCGATCTCGGCAAGGATATCCTGGTCGCTCACGGCTCCGCCGCTCAGCGCCGCCTCGCTTAGAGCGGCGAGATTGCCCGAACCCACCAGCGTCACCTTGCAGCCTTGCGCGAAATCGCGGATCAGCGCCTGGGTATATTCGCGCTTGACCGTGCCTCTTGTGCCGAGCACCGAGACCCGTCGGGATTTTGAACCCGCGCAGGCCGGTTTGATCGCGGGCACGGTTCCGACGAACGGCACCTGGTACTGCGCGCGAAGATGCGACATCACCAACGTCGATGCCGTATTGCAGGCGATCACGACCAGGTCCGGCTCATGCGCATCGATCAGTTCGCCAACCAAAGGCACCACGCGCGCGATGATCTGCTGCTCGCCGTGATGGCCGTAGGGAAAAAATTTATCGTCGGCGACGTAGATATAGCGCGCATCGGGTCGTGCCCTGACGACCTCACGCAATACGGTGAGGCCGCCGAGCCCGGAATCAAACACGAGAATGGTCTGACGTGCTGGCATCGTCGCAAGGTTAGTCCAACTTCGTTACCAGTTTGGAACTATTCCAGACGGCCATGAACATCAGACAGTGAAAGGCTTGGGCATCGGTTCGACCCATGACCTCGTGGCTGGACGAGGAATTGAAGGCGTGTTCCCTTCATGATCTCGCGCATGATCCGGGGGCCAAACTGATTGTGCCGTATTTAGAATCGCTCCAATCAGAGTGCTTAGAATATCTCCAATCAGCGCGCGTCTTTTTGCCTCGCGACGATCAGGCTGGTAACAGCGTATGAAACGCAGCTCATTCGCACCGAAGGAACGATCATGTCACTCGCGCGGAAGTTTTCTACGACGGTAGCCGCTCTGGTTTTCAGCGCATTGCTGGGTTCCGGCGCACAGGCCCAGCAATCCACCGAGATCCAGTTGAGCTACAAGGACAAGAAATTCACGCCCGCGGAAGTGACCGTTCCCGCCAATACCGCCTTCACGATCAAGGTGAAGAATCTCGAGGCCAAGGCGATGGAATTCGAAAGCAAGCCGTTGAAGATCGAAAAGGTGATCGCAGCCAACAGCGAGGCGGTCGTCAACGTGCGGCCGCAAAAACCGGGCACATACAAGTTCGTGGACGAGTACAACGAGAATGTCGCGTTCGGCAACGTTGTCGTGAAGTAAAGGGGCGGTCGTGCTTGCCGCGCTGATCATCGTTTTCCGCGAGGTGTTCGAGGCCGGTTTGATCATCGGCATCGTGCTCGCCGTGACGCGCACGGTTCCGCATCGCAATCTCTGGATCGGCGGCGGCGTGCTCGGGGGCGTCGCCGGCGCATGTCTGGTGGCAGCCTTTGCCGGCGCGCTGTCGAACCTGTTTGCCGGCATGGGACAGGAATTGTTCAACGCAGCCATACTGGGCATCGCGGTAGTGATGTTGACTTGGCACAATGTCTGGATGGCGCGGCACGGCCGCGAGCTTGCGAGCGAAGTCCGTGCCATCGGGCAGGCCGTAGCCGACGGATCGAAGTCGCTGCTGGCGCTTGCGGTCGTCGTCGGCGTCGCGGTGCTGCGAGAGGGCAGCGAGGTCGCGCTTTTTCTCTATGGCATCGTCACCAGCGACGGCGGTTCGGCCGCGAGCCTCGCGCTCGGCGGGGTGATCGGCCTTGTGCTGGGCGCATTGGTCTGCCTGCTTACCTATGCGGGCCTGATCAGTATTCCCATGCGCTCGCTTTTCGCGGTGACGACGGTGCTGATCACGCTATTGGCGGCCGGGATGGCTGCGCAAGCCGTGGCATTTCTTGAAAAAGCGAACTGGCTGACCGCGATGGGTAATGTGGTCTGGGACACGTCGTGGCTGCTGGATGAGTCCAGCATCCCCGGCAAGGCGTTTCATACCCTGATCGGATACACCGACCAGCCGACCGCAATGCAGCTCAGCGTCTACATCGCGGTGCTGGCGATCACTTTCGCGCTGATGCGGCTGTCAGGGTCGCAGCCGCAGACAGCGCAGCCGGCGCAGACTTGAATCGCAGCATGTAGGGCGGGTAAGGCGCGAAGCGCCGTAACCCACCCTCGCGGGTCGGCAGCTACACCGGCAGCAATGGCCGATGCGGTGCATCCGGCAACTCGATGTGAATGGCATCGCCCGGCCGCACGTCGCCGTCCGACAGCACGATGCTCATGATGCCGGCCTTGCGGATCAGGTTTCCGGCGTCATCCTTGGCCAGGGTCGCGGCCATCAGACCCTTTTGAAAGCGGTCGAGTTGGACGCATGGATTGCGCAGGCCGGTTACTTCGACCATCGCAGTCTGGCCAAGCAGCAAGCGTGTCCCGGCCGGCAGGGCCAGCAGGTCGATGCCGGATGTGGTGACGTTCTCGCCGAGGTCGCCGGGCCGAACGGCGAAATTCTTCGCGCGCAATTCGTCGAACAATTCAGCATGCATCAGATGCACCTGGCGCAGATTAGGCGCGGTCGGATGGTAGCGGGCGCGGGAGCGGTGCTTGACGGTCTCGCCCATATGCGCGTCGCCATCGACGCCGAGGCCCTTCAGCAGGCGGATGCTCAGGCTCGGCGTCTTGCTGAAATGGTGACCGCGGCGAAGACTGACGGCGACGACTCTGCCCATGCTGTAAGACTCGATTCCACGTGTAGGGCGATCAGCGAAGCGTAATCCGCCAATTCCGATGCAGCAAAAGCGCGGGTCAGGCTTCGCTGATCCGCCCCACGGCTCGGCTTGCCCCGAACACGCGCTGGAAGATCGTATCGACGTGCTTGAAATGATAACCGAGGTCGAACTGCTCGGCGATTTCCGCGTCGGTAAGATACTTCTTCACGTCGGCGTCTTTTTTCAGCAGGTCAAGGAAGTCGCCTTCGCCGCGCCACACCGGCATGGCATTGCGCTGCACGAACTTGTAGGCATCCTCACGGCTGGCGCCCTTTTGCGTGAGCGCGATCAGGAGCCGCTGCGAATGCACGAGGCCGCCGAGCCGGTCGAGGTTCCTCTGCATGTTCTGCGGATAGACCAACAGCTTCTCGATCAGGCCGGCGAGCCGGTTGAGCGCGAAGTCGAGCGTCACCGTTGCATCGGGGCCGATCATGCGCTCGGCGGAGGAATGCGAGATATCGCGCTCGTGCCACAGCACGACGTTCTCCATTGCCGGCGTTACATAGGCGCGCACCATGCGAGCGAGCCCCGTGAGATTTTCCGACAGCACCGGGTTGCGCTTGTGGGGCATCGCCGAGGAACCCTTCTGGCCCTCGGAGAAGAATTCCTCGGCTTCCAGCACTTCGGTGCGCTGCAGATGGCGAATTTCGGTGGCCAGACGTTCCACCGAAGACGCGATCACGCCCAGCGTTGCAAAATACATCGCATGGCGATCACGCGGAATCACTTGGGTCGAGATCGGCTCCGGCTTAAGCCCCATCGCCTTGGCGACGTGTTGTTCCACGCGCGGATCGATCTGCGCGAAGGTGCCGACGGCGCCCGAAATCGCGCAAGTGGCGACCTCCGTGCGCGCGGCGACGAGACGTTCGCGGGCGCGGGTGAATTCCGCATAGGCATAAGCGAGCTTCAGACCGAACGTCACCGGCTCGGCATGGATGCCGTGGGAGCGGCCGATGGTCGGCGTCGTTTTATGCTCGAAGGCGCGCTTCTTCAGCGCCGCCAGCACCCTGTCGATGTCGGCGATCAGCACATCCGCGGCGCGGGTGAGTTGCACGTTGAAGCAGGTGTCGAGCACGTCGGACGAGGTCATGCCCTGGTGCACGAAACGCGCCTCCGGGCCGACGATCTCGGCGAGATGGGTTAGGAAGGCAATGACGTCATGCCTGGTTTCGCGCTCGATCTCGTCGATGCGTTCGACGTTGAAGGTGGCGCCCTTGCCCTTGGTCCAGATCGCCTGTGCCGCCTGTTTCGGGATGACGCCGAGTTCGGCCAGCGCGTCCGCCGCATGCGCTTCGATCTCGAACCAGATCCTGAAACGCGTCTGCGGCTCCCAGATGGAAGCCATTTCGGGGCGGGTGTAGCGGGGGATCATCAACAACTCTGGTATTTTGGGATACTGCCGCGCTTTAGCAGAGCCGCCCGGGTCAGACAAACCGGCAAGCTTGCTATGAAACAGAAATGGCTTCGATCACATAATATTGACTGACAGATATTGAAATCTGTCAGTCAGCTATGATATCTTGACTGCAAGGCGCTGTTGGATGCGCCGCGCGGGGCGCCTGGCCGGGTCGACCGTAAGTCCCGCGAATTTGAAGGATACTGCCATGACCATCGAAATTCTCTATTTGACCGTTCACATTCAGCGTTGGCTTAACGAGCGTATCGCCCGGCATCTTGCTGCGCAGGCCAAAAAGCTCAATCACTAACCGATCAGCCAATGACCACTCCAGATTCGTTCGCCTTAATCCGACAGCGAGATGCAGACGGTGTTCAAATGAACGAAGCAGTTGTTCTGACCCCGGAGCGGATCCTTGAGGTAACTGAAGATGTGCTGCGCCGCTACGGCCTCGCCAAGGCCACGGTGGTCGATGTGGCGCGAGCGCTGGACGTCAGCCATGGCAGCGTCTATCGGCATTTTCCGAGCAAGGCCTCGCTGCGCGATGCGGTGGCGAAACGCTGGCTTGACCGCGTCAACGGACCGCTGGAAAAGATTGCGAACGGGGAAGGTCCGGCTCCTGCGAAGCTGGAGCGCTGGCTGCGCGCGCTGTTTGCCGCCAAATACACCAAGGTTTGCGACGACCCTGAGATGTTTGCGACCTACCTCGCCTTGGCACAAGAGGCGCGTGGCGTGGTCAAGGCGTACAAGGAAGGTCTCGCCAACCAGATCGCGCATATCCTGGCGGAGGGCGTCGATCAGGGCGCGTTCGAGGTTACCGACGTGAAAACCTCGGCACAGGCGATTTTTGACGCTACGGTTCGTTATCATCATCCGGCCCATTCCGAAGAATGGAGCGATCCGGCGCTGGCGACGCGGATCGACGCCTTGCTGGAACTGCTGCTGCGCGGCCTTGAAGTATCGAAAAAGCGCTAGATCATTTCCCCGCGCGCCGACGCGGCGGCATTCCTGATCGCGGAAATATTGGCCTTGTAGGACGCCATCGTGCCGCCCTTGAACACCGCGGAACCCGCGACAAAGGCATTGGCGCCGGCGGCGGCGAGCTGGCCTGATACATCGGGGCTCACGCCGCCATCGACTTCGATGTCGATCGGCCGGCCGGCCGTCATCGCCCTGAGATCGGCGATCTTGCCAAGCGCCGAGGGGATGAAGGCCTGGCCGCCAAAACCGGGATTGACCGACATCACCAGCACCAGATCGACCATGTCGATGACATATTCGATGGCCGACAGCGGCGTGCCCGGATTGAGCGAGACCCCGGCCTTCTTGCCGTGCGCGCGAATCGCCTGCAGCGAGCGATGCAGATGCGGGCCGGCCTCGGCATGCACGGTGATGTGGTCGCAGCCGGCCTTGGCGAAGGCCTCGAGATAGGGATCGCAGGGCGAAATCATCAGGTGCGCGTCGAAGATTTTTGTCGTGTGCGGCCGCATCGCCTTGATGACGTCGGGGCCGTAGGAAATGTTCGGGACGAAATGCCCGTCCATCACGTCGAGATGGATCCAGTCAGCGCCGGCCGCATCGACGGCGCGGACTTCGTCGCCCAGTTTGGCGAAATCCGACGCCAGGATGGACGGCGCAATGACGAGCGGTCGCGGCGCGAAGGGTGGGGACATGGCAGGTCGTTCCGGATGTTTCGAGCGGCTTCGCGTAACATGGGCGGCGCGACGGAGCAATGTGAACCGGCCTCGTGTCCCGGACGCAGCGTCGCGCGCTTGCGGTGCGCCGCAGAGCCGGGACCCGCTCCTTCATGGGGCCGCAAATGGGCCCCGGCTCAGCAGCGCACCACGCCGCGAGGGCGGTCCGCTGCGCTGCATCCGGGCACGGCCGCGCTAGCTGCTGAGCTGAAAGCAACTGTAGCAATCGCGAATTTCACTGTTGAAGAATGACCCTTTTGACGTAGCGGCTCTGAAGGCGTCAAATACGTCTTGCGGCACGTCGGCATAAACATATCGGCGCCCGCTGACGAAAGTGATCGTCAGTTCGCTTTTCTTTGCAGAATAGGAATAGCTGCGGATGACGCTGGATGGCATTTGTGGCTCCGTGTCTCTGGGACGGCAAGCTGGTTTCCCCAATGTCGGCTATCCTCCGAACCGATCCTTCCACGCCGGCAGCGCGCCGGGGAAGGGCAGCGCGGTTGCCTCGTACACCCCCCGCGCGATCGCCCGCGCTACCGTGTTGGCGGCGACCATCCCCAGTTCGGTGAGGCCGACAAGCGGATCGATCGGCTTCTCGCCGGTGGCCGCGGCGAACACCACGTCGCCGTCGAGCGGCGCGTGCACCGGATGGATCGCCCGTGCGAATCCGGTCTGCGCGATCATCGCCAGCCGCCTGGCCTGCGGTTTCGTCAGCACGGCGTCGGTCACGACCACCGCCAGCGTGGTGTTTTCTGCAGCGGTTGCCGCGGCGCCGCCTTTCAGCCGCATCACCAGCATCGCCGGCGTGAACGACGGCGGCAGGCCGCGTCCGCCGAACTCGCCGTCGGTTTCGAACGGCGCCGCCCAGAACCAGGGCCCGTCGCCGACCGTTGCGGTGCCGACCGCGTTGACCACGGCGAGTGCCGCGACACGCACGCCGCCGGCCGTCGCGGCCGAAGCCGAACCGAGCCCGCCCTTGAAATTCGCGGTGGTGGCGCCGAACCCGGCGCCGGCGCTGCCGAGCGCGAAATCGCCGCTTGCAGCCGCGACCGCGGCATAACCGAGTTCGCGGTAAGGCGCGAAGCGGCCCCACTTCTTGTCGCCGCCGTTGACGAGATCGAACACCACCGCGCCGGGTACGATCGGAACGCGCGCGCCGCCGACCGCAAGGCCGCGGCCCTGTTCGGCGAGCCACGCCTGCACGCCGCCGCCCGCTTCCAGTCCGAACACGGAGCCGCCGCTCAGCGTGAGCGCGTCGATCCGCTCCACGGTGTTGACGGGGTCCAGCAGCGCGCAATCGCGTGTGCCGGGGCCACCGCCGCGCACGTCGATTGCCGCTACGGCCGGCTGGTCGAAAATCACCGCAGTAACTCCGGACGCAAGCTGCGCGTCTTCGGCATGACCAACCCGAACGCCTGCGATATCGGTGAGGAGATTTTTCATCGCGTTGCCCTCCCGGGTGCAGATGACCCCACTGCAACGAGCGGGTCAACCCGATCACGCGGGGATCACAACTGCGCAGGCTGGGGCGACAGCGCTTGCGTCCTGCCGCGGTAGCAGTGCAATTAGGCACCGTCATTCGGGTTCGCGAAGACGCGCGCCGGAATGACGATCCATATTTTCCGTATTGCCGGAATTCCGAACCGAAACGATCCAAGCTCCATGATTCACGACGTCACCATCCCCGCCGCATTGATCGCCGGTCTGGTCAGCTTCCTGTCGCCCTGCGTACTGCCGCTGGTACCGCCCTATCTGATCTATCTCACCGGCGCCACCATCGACCGCGTCAACAGCGCCGAAACCGCGGCGGCATCGAGACGCGCGGTGATGATCTCGGCGCTGATGTTCGTGCTGGGCTTTTCGACGGTATTCGTGGCGCTCGGCGCCAGCGCTTCGTTTGTCGGCGGCTTCATCCGTGCCTGGTCGGCAGAGTTCTCGATCGTCGCCGGTATTGTCATCATCATCATGGGCCTGCATTTTCTCGGCCTGACAAGGATCGGGTTGTTGATGCGGGAAGGACGGCTGACAGCCCCAAAACCGGTCGGCTTGTGGGGCGCCTATGTCATGGGCCTGGCATTCGCATTCGGCTGGACGCCGTGCATCGGCCCAATTCTCGCCGCCATCCTCTCGGTTGCGGCAAGCGAGGCGACGGTGGCGAAAGGCGCGGGCCTGCTCGCGGTGTATTCCGCAGGCCTCGGTATTCCGTTTCTGGCCGCGGCGTTCATGGTCGAACAGTTCTCGTCGCTGCTTTCGCGAATGAAGCGGCATCTTGCCGCCGTCGAGCGCGCCATGGGCGTGCTGATGGTGATCACCGGCATTTGCTTTCTCACCGGCACGGTGTCGAACGTCAGCATCTGGCTGCTGGAGACATTTCCCGCGCTGCAGAATTTCGGATAAGGGACGCCGCGGCCTTCAACGTTGTCGTCCCCGCCAAGGCGGGGGACCCATCCGCCGTGTCGTCGACGCGAAGCGTTAGGGTTGTTGTGGAACGGCCGTCGCTCACGTCCAGCAGACGGCAGGGATCATCGGTCCCCGCCTTGGCGGGGACGACGCTTTGAGCTGCGTGCCCTCACGTCCCCTTGCCGGGATCGATCTCGCCGTAATTGCCTTTGGCGTCCCACTTGTAGACGACATAATCGATCGCCTTGATGTCGCCCTTGGCATCGAAGCCCATCTTGCCGAGCACGGTATCCCATTCGCCGGCCTTGATGGCGTCCATCACCTTCTTCGGATCGGTGGAACCGACTTTCGCCGCCGCCTGCGACCACACCTGCATCGCGGCGTAGGTATAGAGCGTGTAACCTTCGGGATCGATGTTCTTTGCCTTGAACTTCTCGACGATCGCCTTGGCGGTGGGTTTGTTGCGCGGGTCCGGGCCAAAGGTGAACAGCGTGCCTTCCGCGGCCGGCCCCGTGATGGAAGCGAACTCCTTGTCGTTCATCGCATCGCCCGCCATCAGCACGGTTTTCAGGCCCTGATCGCGCATCTGGCGCAGGATCAATCCCGCCTCCTGGTGATAACCGCCGACATAGACGAGATCGATATTGTCGCGTTTCAGCCGCGACACGATGGAGTTAAAATCCTTGTCGCCCTTGTTGTAGGATTCGAACATCTTCTCGGTAAAGCCCACTTTGTTGAGCGCCTTCTTGGTCTCGTCGGCGAGACCCTTGCCGTAGGTGGTCTTGTCGTTGAGGATGGCGACGTTCTTGCCCTTGAAATTCTTGGCGATGTAATCGGCGGCCACGAGGCCTTGCTGGTCGTCGCGGCCGCAGACCCGCGCCACGTTCCAGAGCTTGCGCTCGGTAAACAGCGGATTGGTAGAGGCCGGCGTGATCTGCAGCACGTTGCCGTCCGCGTAGGCTTCCGAGGCCGGAATCGACGACGACGAGCAGAAGTGGCCTGCGACGAACGGGATCTTCGAACTGGCGATCTTTTCCGCCACCGAGCGCGCCTGCTTTGGATCGCAGGCGTCGTCGCCGACCTGCAGCGCGAGCTTCTTCGCAAGCACGCCGCCGGCGGCGTTGAGATCCTCCACTGCCTGTTCGGCGCCGTTCTTCATCTGCCGTCCGAACGCCGATTCGCTGCCGGTCATCGGGCCGGCGACCGCGATAGTAATGTCCTGCGCCAGTGCGGCGGTCGACAGCGCCAACGACGCGCCCACAACCAGGCCGATGAGTTTGGTTTGTTTCATAGGTGGTCCTCGCGATGATCTTGGACGAAGAGGTCCCGGCGGCCCGCGCCGGGTTTGGAACTTGCGCGCATTGTCGGCTGATTTGGACGTGAAGTCATCGGCAATTTTTCGCAATTGCAGCGCGGGATCGCCGCATCTTGCAGCAGTAGCGGCCTGGTGTCCCGGGTGCGATGCTGCGCGAAGTGACGCTCCGCAGGACCGGGGGTCCATCCACCGAGGGTCATCGCAGGGCTCGACCCGGCAATCCGTCTCGTCGCATGGAACCTTCCCAAGAGGATGGATGGTCAAGCCGCGCGCATGACGAATTCGCTGCGTCCGGGGAACGCCAGCACTACGCCCTGCGTCCGCCCTCCAGATACGCCGCCCGGACTTCCGGGCGCTGCAGCAACTCGGCGCCGGTGCCGTCGAGCGTGATCAGGCCGTTGACCATGACGTAGCCGCGGTGGGCGAGGCGCAGCGCGTGGTTGGCGTTCTGCTCGACGATCAGCACGGTGAGGCCGTCCTGGCGGTTCAGGGTTCGGATCGCATCGAAGATCTGCCGGGCGATCAGCGGGGCAAGGCCGAGCGAGGGCTCGTCCAGCATCAACAGGCGAGGGCGGCTCATCAGCGCGCGGCCGATCGCCAGCATCTGCTGCTCGCCGCCCGACAGCGTACCGCCACGCTGGGTCATGCGTTCCTTCAGGCGCGGAAACAGCGTCAGCACGCGCGTCAGCCCGGCGGAGCGGTCGGCATCGCCGGAGTTGGTGGCGTCGGCGCCCATCTGCAGGTTTTCCGCGACACTCATGCGCGGGAAAATCCGGCGGCCCTCGGGCGCCTGCGCGATGCGCAACCGCGCGATCTCATGCGTCGGCATATCCGTGATATCGCGGCCGTCGAATATGATCCGGCCGGATCGCGCGCGCGGTTTGCCGAACACCGTCATCATCAACGTCGACTTGCCGGCCCCGTTGGCGCCGATCAGCGTCACGATCTCGCCGGGGTTGATGGCAAGATCGACGCCCTTCAGCGCCTCGATCTTGCCATAGGCCGCGCGCAGGCCGCGGATCGCGAGCAGGGGCGCGGAAGTTGCGGTCATGGCGCGACCCTACAGCCGTCATGGCCGGGCAAAAGCGCGAAGCGCGTCTTCGTGCAGGTGCCCCGGACATCCACGTCTTCCTTCCGCAGACGTGGCCAAGACGCGGATGGCCGGGATAAGCCCGGCCATGACGGCGTATCTTGAAACCACCTCACAACTCCAACTCCTGCTCGACGGCGGCGACTTCGTCGTCTTCCACGCCGAGATAGGCCGCGATCACCTTCGGATTGTCGCGGATCTGTTGCGGCGAGCCGTCGGCGATCTTCACTCCGTAATCCAGCACCACCACGTGATCGGAAATTTCCATCACCACCGACATGTCGTGCTCGATCAGCAGGACCGAGGTGCCGTGGTCGGCGCGGATCGAGAGCAGGAGTTCGCTCAAGGCAGCGCTTTCGCGCGCGTTCAGTCCGGCCGCGGGTTCGTCGAGGCAGAGCAGCGCCGGCTCCGTACACATGGCGCGGGCGATTTCCAGCCGGCGCTGGTCGCCATAGGGCAGGTTGCCGGCGGCATCGTCGGCGCGATCGAGCAGCCCGATACGGTCGAGCCACAGCCGCGCCAGATCGATGGCGTGTTTTTCCGCCGCGCGATAGCCGGGCGCGCCGATCAGGCCGAGAAAGGTGTAGCCGGACGCGCGCATCAGCGCGTTGTGCTGCGCCACCATCAGGTTTTCCAGCGCGGTCATGCCGGGAAACAGCCGGATGTTCTGGAAGGTGCGCGCGACTTTCGCGAGCTTTGAAATCCGGAAATCGTTCAGGCGCTCGAGCTGGATCGCGGTGCCGTCATCGTGCGTCAGCCGCATGGTGCCGTTGCTCGGTTTGTAGAAGCCGGTGATGCAGTTAAACACCGTGGTCTTGCCGGCCCCGTTCGGTCCGATCAGCGCGGTGATCTTCTTGCGCTGCGCGCTGAACGAAAGATCATTGACTGCGACAATGCCGCCAAAACGCATCGACAGGCCTTCGACGGCGAGGATGTCGCGCGCGCTCATCCGTGGCCTTCCTTGACGAGGTCGGAAGAAATCGCCCGGCTGCGCCGCAGGAATACGGTCGGCGCGCGATGCCCGATCAACCCGCGCGGCCTCCAGATCATCAGCAGCACCATCGCGACGCCGAATACCAGCATGCGATATTGATCGAGCCCCCGGAACAGCTCGAAGCCGCCGATCATGGCGAGCGCGGCCAGCGCCACGCCGAGCTGTGATCCCATGCCGCCGAGCACGACGATCGCCAGCACCAGCGCCGATTCCTGGAAGGTGAACGATTCCGGGCTGATGAAGCCCTGTCGGGTGGCGAAGAACGCGCCCGCAAAACCGCCGAACATCGCCCCGGTCGCGAACGCGGTGAGTTTTGTGGTGGTGGTGTTGATGCCCAGCGCGCGGCAGGCGACTTCGTCCTCGCGCAGCGCTTCCCAGGCGCGGCCGATCGGCAACCGGCGCAGCCTTATGGTCACCCAGTTGGTGAGCAGCGCCAGCGCCAGGATGATATAAAACAGAAACACGATGCGATGGGTCGGCGAGAACTCGATTCCTAGTTTGGCGGCGAGTCCCTCATCGCCGGGCGACAGCGGGATTCCGAAAAATGTCGGACGCGGAATGCCGCTGACGCCGTTAGGGCCGCCGGTCAATTCCTGCCAGTTGATGATCACCAGCCGGATAATCTCGCCGAACGCCAGTGTGACAATGGCGAGATAGTCGCCGCGCAGCCGCAGGACCGGAAAGCCGAGCAGTACGCCCCAGAACGCCGCGAGAATGCCGGAAACCGGAAGCAGCACCCAGAATGCCCAGGGACCGAGTTGAAAGAAGTCAATGGATACAAACGGATAGAATGCAATCGGATGCGGAAGCGGAAGGCCGTATTTTGCCAGCAGCGCGTAGGAATAGGCGCCGACCGCATAGAAGGCGACATAGCCGAGATCGAGCAGTCCGGCGAGGCCGACCACCACGTTCAGTCCCCAGCCCAGCATCACGTAAGTCAGCACCAGGATGCCGAGGTCGAGAATGTAGCGTTGATCGTAGAAGATCACCGGCACCAGGAAGGTGAAGACCAGCAGCACCGGCGCGATCAGTTTCCGCGCGGTCGCGAGCCCGCTTTGCACATTCGGCGGCACGATCCGGACGGTACCGATCGGTCCCCACCATTGCCGCAGCAATTCGACCACGATGCTGCCGCCGAATACGGCGGCGACCATCGCCGCGAGATCGCCGAACCGGGTCCACCAGATCAACTGCCCGGAAGGGCCTGCCTCGGTGCGTATGCCGATCATCAGCGAGAACAGCACCAGCGCCACCAGCGCGGAGATCGATGCCTTCTTCAGGATGAAGGCGATGCCGTGAACGCGCGAGGTTTGTTCGGGGGCGAGCGTTGTCACGGCGCCGTCAGACTTTTTCGACTTCCGGCCGGCCGAGCAGGCCGGTCGGAAGGAAAATCAGCACGATGATCAGGATCGAAAATGCCGCGACGTCCTTGTACTCGACCGAGAAATACGCCGACCACAGGGTTTCGATCAGGCCGATGGCCAGCCCGCCCAGCATCGCGCCCGGCAGCGAGCCGATACCGCCGAGCACCGCGGCGGTAAAAGCCTTGATGCCCGCGACGAACCCCATGAAGAAATCCACCAGGCCATAATAGAGCAGATACATCATCCCCGCGACGGCGGCCAATGCCGCCCCGATAACGAAGGTCATCGAGATGGTGCGGTCGACATCGACGCCGAGCAGTGCCGCCATGGTCTGGTCCTGTTCGCAGGCGCGCATGTCGCGGCCAAGCCGCGTGCGCGCCACCAGCCAGGTGAAGACAGCCAGCAGCAGCACCGTGGTGATGACGACGACGATCTGCACGTTGGAGAGCTGCACCACGAAGCCGCCGGCACCCTCGTGCAGCATATAGCCCCCGGTGATAATCGGCGGCACCGGTTTCACCCGCGCGCCTTGTGCGATCTGGGAGTAGTTGATCAGCACAAAGGACATGCCGATTGCCGACAGCATGGGCGCCAGGCGGAAGGAGTGTCGCAGGGGCCGGTAGGCGATACGCTCGATGGTCCAGCCATACAGCGCGGTGATTGCCATCGACACCAGCAGGACGATCAGCAGGATCACCGGAACGACCGTGAGGCCGATCGAAACCAGGATCAGGAAGCTGATCAGCGCGACAAAACCTCCAATCATGAAAATATCGCCGTGGGCAAAGTTGATCATGCCCACAATGCCGTAGACCATCGTATAGCCGATCGCGATCAGGCCATAGATCGAACCGAGCACAATGCCGTTGATCAGTTGCTGGGCGAAATAATCCATGCGCTGCCGTATCTTGAGCCGTGACGCTGCGATGGCTCCGGCAGCCGGAACGCCGCGTCGTGCCGTTTTCTAACAGCGGTAGCCGGGAGCGGCAACCGCGCCGGGTGCGGCACGTGGAACTGTACACCGGAGTTTGCCGGTTCCGCCCGCTGCTCGCGCCCCCGTTAAGGTAAATAAATGGTTTAGATTGCCGGCCGCTGTTTACCGAGGCTACCTCGCCGGACCGCCGTTACCGGTCCAGAGCGCCGCGGCGAGGTGGGATGCCCGGCATGGCGACGAATTGGCGGATCAGCACCTTCAACGGCGCACTGCTGGCGTCCTATTTCATCCCGACCTGGTGCATCGCCGGATTCAGAATCGCGACATCGCCGGTCCAGGGCTTTTACGAGCGGCCGAATATTTCCGCAGCGCTGTTCCTCAGTGATACCCTGCGGGTCGCCGCAGCCGACCTCACACGATTTGCGTGGCTGCTGGCGCTCGGCAGGCTGACTGTCGCGGCGTTTTTCATCGTCTTCCTCATCCAGATCACGCGCCCGGCGGCGCGTAAAGCCGGCGAATGCGATGAAGCGCTGGCATTCGCCCTCGGCATCGGCAGCGTCATCAGCTTTGCCTGCATGGTGATGGCTTCACAAGTCGCAGAGCCCGCGGCGCTTCGGCTGCATGCCGCCGAACTGTTGATGCTGCTCGGCATGGCGATCGTGTTGCTGGTCGAGCGGCCTGCCGAGATCGGGCGGCCTATCGTTTCAACAGGTCCAACTCCTGAACAATTGCGAGCGCTTCCTTGATGGCGTGGTTGGCCGCCGGCACGCCGCAATAGATCGCCTGCTGCAGCAGGATTTCCTTGATGTCGTCGGGCGAAAAACCGCCTTCCGTCAATGCCGCGCGTACATGCAGGCGGAACTCGTCCCATTGCCCGAGCGCCACCAGGGTGCCGATCACCAATATGCGGCGGATGCGATGGTCGAAATGCGGGCGGGTCCAGATGTCGGCCCACGCATGGCGCGTGATCAGGTCGAGGAACTCGGCATTGAACGAATTTTTGTTGGCGGCCGATTTATCGACCCATGCATCGCCCAGCACCTTCCGGCGCTGCGCCATGCCGTCATCGCGGCGTTGCTGATCGTTCATGGGTTGGCTCCCTCTCGTGTTTCTCGTCATTCCCGAGATGCGCCTCCTGGCGCAGGCCCGGAACCCGTAAACGCCGATCGTGGCTCTGGACTCCGGGCTCGCGCTTCACGCGCCCCGGATTGACGGGGTACTGATTAGCGTTGCGTCAAAAAGCCGATCACGGCGTCGGTGAAGGCCTGCGGCTGCTCGACATTGGAAATATGCGCGGCGTCGAGAATGGTCATGCCGGCCCCGGGGACCTGACTGCGGATGAATTCACCGGCCGCAACCGGTGTCGCCGGATCGTGGCGTCCGGCAATGACCAGCGTCGGATTTTTGATCTTCGGAAGCAGCGCGCGCTGGTCGAGTGTGCTCAGCGCCTCGCAGCAGGCGAGATAGCCCTGCACCGGCGATGCCGTCAGCATGGCCTTCATCTGCGCGGTGATGTCCGGCGCGCTCGCGCGAAAATCCGCGGTCAGCCAGCCGGCGATGACCGCGTCGGCGACGGCGGCGATGCCGCCTTCCTGCACCGCCTTGATGCGATTGAGCCAGTTGGTCGGATCGGGATAATAGCAGGCGGTGTTGGACAGGATGATGCGATCGAATCGCTCCGGCGCGTTGGCGCCCAGCCATTGCCCGACCATGCCGCCCATCGACAGCCCGCACCAGTGCGTCTTCGCGATGTTCAATTCGTCCAGTATCGCCAGCACATCCCGTCCAAACCGCTCCATGGAATAAGGCGCGGGCGGCACGCCGGATTTGCCGTGGCCGCGCCGGTCGTAGCGAACCACGCGAAACTGGTTTGTGAACGCCGCCATCTGCGGCTCCCACATTCCCATTGTGCAACCCAGCGAGTTGGACAGCATAAGCGTCGGTCCGCTGTTGCGGCCTTCCACCGACACGTTGAGCAGGCAACCGTCGCCGGCATCGATCATGGGCATAGACGTTTCTCCACACTCTCCGCGTCATACGCGGGCTTGACCCGCGTATCCATCCTTCTTCGTCAGAGTCTCTCGAAGATTGCCGGGTCAAGCCCGGCAATGATGCCAACGTTATTTTTCCTCAAGCGACTTCAGCAGCCGATCGATCAGCGCTTGCGAGACGCCCTGATAGGCCATCGGCTCGAATAATTTCGCGATTTCGTCGGCGCCGAGATACGCAACGATTGTCGGATCGTCCGCCAACACCTCGCGCAAATGCTGCTTGCCGGCGACGGCTTTCTTTACTGCCGCCTCCACCAGATGATGCGCGTCGCTCTTGCCGATGGATTTCGCCAGCGCGAATGTCACCGCCTCCGCCATGATCAGGCCGTGCGTCGCGTCGAGATTGAGCCGCATCCGGACGGCGTCGACTTCCAGCCCTTCGGCGATGTCGACGATGGCCGCCAGCGCTCCGGACGTGACCAGCTGCAGCGTCGGAAGCGTCGGCCATTCGGCGTGCCACGGTCCGGCGCTGCGCTCATGATCCTGCACCTGCGCCGCGAAAATCGTCGCCGCCAGATTTGGCGCCATGGTGGCGGCGGCAAGAGCCGTCGCCGCTGCAACCGGATTGCGCTTGTGCGGCATGGTCGATGAGCCGCCGCGGCCTTCGCCGGATGGCTCGAACGCCTCGGCGACGTCGGTCTGCATCATCAGCGATACGTCGCGCGCGATCTTGCCGCAGCTGCCGGCAAGGATCGCGAACACCGAGGCGGCGTCCGCGATGCGGTCGCGATGGGTGTGCCACGGCGCATCCGGCAGCGGCAGTTTCAATTCTCGCGCGAGCTTTTCAGCCACACGCAGGCCGTTGTCGCCGAGCGCAGCCAGGGTTCCCGCGGCGCCGCCGAACTGCAGCGCCAGGGCCTCCCTGCGCAGCCGCTCCAGCCGCGTTCGCGACCGATGCAGGGCTGCGGCATATTCTGCAAGTTTCAGTCCGAAGGGCATCGGCAGCGCGTGCTGCAGCCAGGTCCGCGCCACCGCCGCGGTGCCGCGATATCGCCGCGCGAGGCCAGCGAAGCCGGCGATGGCGCGGTCGAGATCCGGCAGCAGCGCGTCGAGGGCGGCGCGCAGAGACAGCATGGTTGCGGTGTCGGTCACGTCCTGGCTCGTGGCGCCCCAATGTACATAGCGCGCGGCATCCGGGTCGGTTGTCGCCACCGACGCGGTGAGCGCCTTTATCAAAGGGATCGCCAGATTACCGGAACGCGTGGCGGCGTCGGCAAGCTCGGAGAGATCGAACGCGTCCGCCTTGCAGGCCTTTGCGATCGGACCGGCAGCGCTTGCCGGGATCACTCCCGCCGCCGCTTCCGCACGCGCCAGCGCCGCTTCGAAATCCAGCATGTGCTGCAGCGTGGATGCATCGTCGCAGACCGCGCGCATGGCGGCGCTGGAAAACAACGGTGCCAGGAGGGGGGACAAAGACGTGCTCATGCTGCGCGCGACCCTAACCATTTCGGCCGATGTCTGCCAATGCCAAACGCCCATCGTCATGGCCGGGCTTGACCCGGCAATCCATCCCGCTTCGCAAAATCCTTTTGCCAAGAGCGATGGATAAGTCGGTCAAGCCCGCGGTTGACGCGGCGTGTGGTGCGGCGTGTTGCAATATCGCGCTCCACGGGGCGCGTTCCCCGGACGCAGCGCAGCGCGCAGCCCTTGCGGAGCGGTGCGCTGCAGAGCCGGGGTCCCGGTTGCTTGCGACAAGAAACCGGGGTCCCGGTTGTTGCGGCTGCAAGGAACCGGGGTCCCGGTTCTGCGAAGCGGCATGAAGA